>JAZRTJ010000001.1:0-33021 GCA_045651925.1 Candidatus Spyradenecus sp.
TCATCCACAAATTACACCCATTGCACGAATGGCGGCAGAGAACGCCGCTTACCATTCATCGTCACGGCTCACCGCCATAGTCAAGATTCGTGTAATTAGTGTAATTCGTGGAGGATTTCCAGTAGTCCCGCGGATTCCACGAATTTCACAAAGAATGTTTTCGCCGCAGATGTCGCGGATGACGCAGATTTACGGAATGCGAGTGCGAAAAACTGCGTCATCAGCTCCGACTGGGGTTGAGATTCGTGAAATCTCGTGCACGTTGCAGGAAGGGTTATTGCTTACATTTGTGCGGGCTAAACCAAAGCGCAATAGCCGAGAGGGAGACAAGCACGCCTCCCAAAACAAAACTCCAAATAAAATATGGTTTTTTATTTGAAGGAATCTCACTTTGCTCGCTCTGCTCGTTGTTTCCTGCCCCGAGGGAATTCCGCTTCGAACAACTCTTCGTGACTTTTAACCCTTCTTCGATCTGCGAAGCCGCGTCGATTCGAATATCCGCTTCTTTAAACCACAAAGCAAAGGATTTCTCATCTTGGGGACGAAAAAACACCTCGTTCACACCTCCCGTCATGTGAAACCATTGCGCCTTCTTCCTGTCGTAATAGAATCTGTAAAGTCGGTAAGTTTTATCTTTGAGCGGTTTTGCATACGGCCAGTCTGATTGCCCCGAGACGTAAATATTCCCGAATTCATCTCCGGCGCATACCCGTACGTATTTCGACAAAAAAGAATGAAACGTATTCCGAACCGTATCTTGAGATTCACGAGTCAATGTTGAAGCCAACCTCATCTTATAAGAGAGATAATCTTCAGGATGATCGGAATGCCATTCTTCAATCTTTTCCCAAATAGCTTCGTCTTGGGGGAAAACGGTTGTACTTCCCCCGAGAAGAATAAACAGAAAACATAAAAACATGTGTTTCATAAGCTCAGCGCTTCTTGAACTTCGAGAACGGTGTCTGATTTTCGCTTGCGGCATTGGAACAGCTTAACACACGGATAATTCAATACACCTTCGAGATTTCCCTTTTGAGTAAAACCATCAAGAGCTTGATTCTGCCAATCCCGTAATGACGAGGCTTTTATGCCATACGAAGGATCGTAGTAAACACCACCCTCGGTTTTAACCAATGCGTGCTCATCGAAAGTCGAAATCGGGTTGTGCACATTTTGAGCCGGAATACCACTTCTATCAAAAGCAGAACGCGTCTCGTCTATGTACGAATAATCGATTGCAACAATAGAGCTTCCTGAAAAATTAATAATCTGAATGTCTGCAGTGTAAGCCCGAAGAAGCTCAATCGGATCACTAAATTCCAGCAATCGAAATGCTACACTATTCGGATATTCACCTTCCGTGACAGAATCAAATTCAAGAAAGTAATGCTTCACCATAAACTCTTCATTTACTGCGTTAAGCGGGGTTACTTTAATTAAGTTCGTATTAATATTTTGGACAGCTAGAGCTTCGATATATAGTCGTGCCCATGCTCCGCAAGTTCCACTAAACCCCTCAAGAAGATGTGCAGGTAGCCCTGGGTCTTTATTTTGAAGTATAAGACTAAAAATTTCCTCTCCCCAATATTTCATCGGGGTGCCGTCGCGGCGGCAGAGGTTGGCGGGACCGGAGCCGGTGGAAAATTTACTCCAAATTCCGTCGATAATATCCTCATTCGTACTTTTGCCGTGGCAGGCGGAACAGGCGACCCAAAACAGCGTTTCTTGGGCAAGCCCTGCCTGCGGAGCCGCACGCGTGAAGTAGATTTCGTGCGTGCTTGTGCCGACGTCTTCCCAGGTATCGGAATTCGCGTCGTAGCTGACTTTCCAGACAATCGTCGCGTTTTCAAAGTAGCCGACCGTCCCCGCAGAAATCGGCGCCGGAATCTCGATGCCGTTCCCGCACTCAGACCACGCAAGCGTGTAGGTATTTGTCGAGTTCCCCAAGGTAACAAGCGCTTGGATGCGAGAGGGAACCGTGGAATCCGGCAAACGGAACGTCGGCACCAATTTCAATTTTGAGCCACTTTGGAAGGCCACCGGATTTGCCTGACGCGCTCGCGAAAGCACCCAATCGCTTCCGGTAAACGCCGCGCCGCTGTCTTGCGTCACGGCAAACTCCGTTCCGCCGTCGCCGGCATTCAAATTAACTTCCGTAAGGCTGATGACTTCACGCAGTTCAAACGCACCCACCAAAGGACCTTTCGTGTTCGTCGTGTTTTCGGGAACAAACGAAATCTGAAGCGCGCCGTTATCCGTCGCAGTAAACGTCAGCGACACCTCTTCGATATCCGCAACGCTCTCGCATTCCGGGGCCGTAAAACCGAAAGCGGCGTTACGGCTCGGTCCGCTAACCAAAACCGTATAATTCGCGCTTCCGTCATCCGGACGCTCCAAGTGCTTCCACTTAAGCGTGTATCTTCCGGCGGGCACATCGTCCAAAGTGATTACAATCCCGTAACTGCCGTTGCGGGCACACAGCTCGTAGTAGCCGGGGCTCCAATATTCGATTTCCGAACCCGCGTAGGCTTTCCACGCGGAGCTTTCCGCCGGCGTATAGAAGGTATAATTCAGGCGTTCTCCGAACCAAGCCGTGTTATGCCACATGTTCTGTTGCGAAGACCAAGCCGGAGCAGGCAAGCTCAGGATGTTTGTCGCCGAATCGTCGTTTATCGGAGCAACAGCGTTCATCATAACGCTTGCGCCGCGAGCCTGCGGCGGATCGTTCGGGTCGAGCGGGTCGGTGCCGTCGAGGAATTCAAGGTAATCGACAATGCCGTCACCGTCGGAATCCCAAGGATCGGTTTCGTTGGCGGGATCAGTTCCCGCGACAATTTCTTCGGCATCGGTCCATCCGTCGCCGTCGGAGTCGTTTTCTAAGATTTCGGAGAGCGCGAAGAGCGTTCCGGTAAGTCCGGCAAACGCCAGCGTTCCCGTGGCCCACGGTCGCCAGCGGCCGTGATGTTTATGCAGTTTAGAAGGTTTCATCGTTTTTATGAGTTGAATTTTCGTCGCACGTTTCGAGCCCCATGCCCGAGTATGCGGGAATAAGTGTATCAATACCCCCGCGACCAATGTTCACAAAATCTTCCCAAAATGCGCTTTTCGAACACAAAAGTTTCCGATAAATTCGCGAAAATCCCTTTATTTATGGGACTTAGGAAAAATTAAAAAAAATTTAAAAAAAATCATTTTTAGGAAGATTTTGTGACATTTGCCCGGAATTTATGTGTTAGAATTTCTAAAAACATTGAAAAATCAGGGTTCTAAAAATGCATATTTCGATAAAAATAGCCGTGACGGCGAGCTTGGCATTGCTGGTGACGCTGACGGTCGGCGGGATTGTCGCAGAACGCACCCGAGCGCGGGAAGTCCGAGCGACGCTTGACCAAGAAGGGGTAAAACAGCAACGCTTCGCGGAGGATATTCTTCGCCGGGAGCTTCGCTTCCGCACCGAGCAATACGATGCGCTCCGTCCGGTCGATTTCCGGCAACTTGCTTCGAATCAGCCGCACAATCCGGAGCGTTGGAGGGAATGCATGCTTGCGTTCACGGCTTACGAATTTGTCGAAAGTGAGGATCACCATCCCGGAACGCGTGAATTCACTATTTGGGGGCTTGCCGGCTTGGGACCGGAAGACGAAAAAGCGAAGCAAAGTCCGCACACGATTCGATTTTTCAAAAACCGGGCGTTTAAACAATACCGCATCCTGACGTCGGAACAAAATGCCTTGTCCTCCGGAATTATTGATTTTCTTGATAAGAAAATACCTTCGTCTTATCGCACATGGCGGGAAATGTTTACCCCGCGGGAAGCGCCGGATTCGCAGAGCGTCGCCTCACGTTTCGGTCTGTGGTCTTCCTTTGCTTGCGGCTTCGGCGGAGATGTCGATTACGGGAGCGAATCCGTCGGAAGATTTTATTTTGAGGAAGACGGCAAACGCCTCTTTTTACTTCGGAATTGCTATGCGCCGAAAATTCACTCGGCAGTCCAAGGGATGCAGGTGAATCCGGCAATGCTTGCCGAATCGCTGACGCGGGCGCTTTCAAAATCCCTTCCGGGGGCGAAAATCGCCGTTGAAACCGCACCGGACTCCGTAAGCATCTCGGGGGTTTCCCTGAAAATCAATTTTCCGCCAACGGAAACGGCGCGCCGAGCCGTGGAATCGCTCGCCGACTTTCGCCTTGCGCTGTTAATCGCTTGGGTTGCGGGGCTATTATTTGTCGGCGTTATTGTTTCGGTCATCGCCCACACGCACAAGGTCTCCGAGCTGAGGAAGTTGTTTTCGGCGGCAATCGTGCATGATTTGCGTTCGCCGATTGCTCGCCTTGAGGCTCAGGCGGAATTGTTAGCGGAGCATTGCCGGGAGCAATCACCGTCGGTCGCGGAAGAATCAGAAGCGCTTTGCCGCGGGATCCGCCATTTCCGCACGCTTACGAACAACTTTTTCCTCGCGGCGAAAATGGCGCATACGGGAACACGCGGCTTGCATTTTGCGGTCATGCCCGTCGGCGAGCTCATCGAAAAAATCGTAGCTTCTATAGAGGATAGCCTGAGTTCCCGCCAAATTGATTTGGAAACGGTTTTGCCGAAAGCCACCGCAGAGGCGTTTGTCCTCGCCTCCGAAAGCGCCACGGAGCGGATATTTGCCAATCTTACCGAAAACACGATTCGATGCTCCGATGATTCCGAAAATGCGAAGGTAACCCTCTCGGCAAAAATCGCGGAAAACGGAAGGACCGTCCAAGTATTTTTTGAAGACAACGGAAGCGGCATTTCCGAAGAGGCAAAGCAGCATCTTTTTTCGTCATTTGCACCCAAGGGCGACGGACTCGGTATCGGGCTTTCCCTTTCGAGAGATTTGGCACGAGCCCAGGGCGGCGATTTAATCCTGCAAAAAACAGACACTTCCGAAACGGTATTCCTGCTGACCTTGAAGCGGGTCACTCCTAAATCCCAACCCAAACACTTCTAAAAATGTCGCCCGACACCATTCGCATACTCGTTGTCGAAGATGACTCCGCTTTACTCCGGCAAATCACGAAGATTCTGTCGGCGCAAAAATATGCCGTTTGCGAGGTGACGTCCTACAACGAAGCTCTCCGCTGCATCGAAAACGAATCCTTCGACCTCGCAATTTTGGACATCGTGCTCGACGCTGCGGGAAACGGAATCGAAATTTTAAAATACCTTCGCGAGCATCGCGGCTACGGGCTTCCCGTAATCATGCAAACATCAATGGCGGACGACCTCTATTGCGTCCATTGCCTCAATCTCGGCGCGGACGATTTCATCGCCAAGCCCGTTCGCCCCGCTCCGCTGATTGCGCGCATCGAAGCCGCATTGCGTCGGGCCGGAATCGCGACACCGCGCGACACCCGCTTACAATTGCGCGACGGTGCCTATGCGGATTACCTCCGCCGAAAAATTTTTCTCCCCACGGGCGAAGACATCAATCTGACACTCAAGGAAACCCAATTATTGCGTTATCTTGCCGGACAGAACGGGAATCCGGCTACGGCGGAATCCATTTTTCTCAATGTGTGGAATTGCACTCCGAACGGACACAATCTCCATAAAATAAACACGCTGATTTCCCGGCTTCGCACAAAACTCACCGGACTCGCCGACATCCAATCGCTCTACGGAGTCGGCCATCAGTTAGACATCTAACGAGCGCGAAAAGCCGCTTCCCGAACGAGCCTGTTACCGATGTCCGGTTTCGCCGGCTTCTCTTTAATCTTTAACCTTTAATCTTTAATCTCTAACCTCTCCGTCATGCCTCCCGAAACGGATTTTCTTCCTTTAAACAAAAACGTACGTCTGCTCGCGGCAGATCCGTGCGGTATTTTTGCGCTCGAGAAACCGGCGGGAATCATGACTCATCCGAACGCCCCGGGGCTCGCCGCCGCCAAAAACGCCATGCTCATCGCCGACTACAGCCTGAAAAACGAGTGCTACTTCGTCCGCGACCCCGAAGGTAAAGTCCGGAAGATTTTCGTCCTCAACCGCCTGGATTCTCCGACGAGCGGCGTCGTGCTTTGCGCCGACAACGAACGGGTCGCCCGGCTCGCCCGCGAGGCCTTTGCGGGCACGGAAGTCAAAAAAACGTACTTCGCCCTGGTTCTCGGCGCGTTTACGGGCAAGGCGATTTGGCAGGATTTTCTGATTAAGGAAAACCGCAACGGCAACCTGCAAGTGCGCGCCGTTCCTCACGGGAAACTTCGCGGAGCCCAGTTCGCGGAAACGGCAGCGGAAGCCGCACGCCGCAGTGCGCTCTATTCACTCGTAAAACTTTCCCCGCATACCGGACGCACGCACCAGCTACGCGTTCAATGCGCCGCACACCATTTCCCGATTCTCGGCGACAAGGCCTACGGCGATTTCTCCGCCAACAAAAAAATGACGGAATCGCCCTTCCCTGAAGCCCGCAACCGCCTCTTTCTCCACGCCGCATACACGGAAATCGCTTTCCCGTGGAAAGGGCAAAAAACAGTTTTCCGCGCAGAATCGCCGCTGCCCGCCGTATTCGAACAGGTTCTCGGCAGCGAAGTCGCCGAAGCCCCAACCGGCGAAACCCGCATCGGACGCTTCTCCGTACGCCTGAGAAAATAAGGCGCTTCGCTCCGTGAGAAATTCGAAAAGGCCTCGCACGGAGACACGGAGCATCAAGGAACGCTCTTCACCATTATTCCAAGACATTCCCCTCCGAGAAATTTGATTTGGAAGCGTGGTGTCCTAATATCCCGCGACGCCCCGTGGCTCTGCGGCTCCGGGAGAAATTCGAAAGGCCTCGCACGGAGACACGGAGCATCAAGGAACACTCTCCACCATTATTCCAAAACATTCCCCTCCGGCGGAATTTGACTTGGAAGCAGGACGCCCTAATCTCCCGTGACGCCCCGTGGCTCTGCGGCTCCGTGAGAAATTCGAAAAGGCCTCGCACGGAGACACGGAGCATCAAGGAACGCTCTCCGCCATTATTCCAAAACATTCCCCTCCGAAAAATTTGACTTGGAAGCAGGACACCCTACTCTCCCGCGACACCCCGTGGCTCTGTGCCTCCGTGAGAGAAATCGAAGCTTACAAAAAAAGCTCCGTTCCCTGTCGCCGGAAACGGAGCTTTTACTAAAGGAAGATTAGTCCTTAATCTGCCACGGGCAGCGGCCGCATTGCTTGCAGGCATCCACCGTTTGCTTCGTCATAATATCGAGCGCCGAGCATTTCTGCGGAATGAACGGCAAGACGTGCGGACCGTAAGGAACGACGACGTCGAGCACGAACGGGCCCGGCGTATCGAGCATTTCGCGAATCGCATCGCGGAGCTCTTCGCGCTTCATCACGCGGCGGCCCTTAACACCGAAGCCCTTTGCAATCGTGACAAAGTCCGGGTAAAGTCCTTCCGGATTGTCCGGCGAACCGACGTTCTGCACGTCGCCGAGCAACGTCTGTCCGCGGTTGGAGCCGTAGAAGCAATCTTCCCACTGAGCGACCATGCCGAGGTGCTGATTGTTCAAAATCATGGTTTTGACGGCGAGTTTTTCGATCGCCATCGCGCCGAGCTCCTGAATGTTCATGAGCACGGAGCCGTCACCGTCAACGTTGATAACGGTCTTGTCCGGATGCGCGGCGGCCACCCCGCAAGCGGCGGCAAAGCCGAAGCCCATCGTTCCCGCGCCGAGCGAGGAAATGAACGTACGCGGCTTGCTGAACTTGAAGTACTGCGGCGTCCACATCTGGTGCTGACCGACGCCGGTGCAGACGATCGCGTCGCCCTTGGTTTCTTCGTAGAGGGTTTCGACCGCTTCCTGCGGGAGGATGTGCGGACAGTCGCCGCGATCGTACTTGAACGGGAAGCCGTGCTCCTTTTTCCAGCCGTCGATCGTTTCGTACCAACCGGACAGGTCGGGCTTTTTGAAGCCGGTGCGCTTGATGAGGTCGATGAGGCGCACGAGCGCGTCATGCAATTCGCCTTCAATCGGGAACTGCACCTTCTTGTTTTTGTTGTGCTCGGAGCGGTCGATGTCGAAGTGGACAATCGTCGCATTCGGAGCAAATTTATCGACGGAGCCCGTGATGCGGTCGTCAAAGCGCGCGCCCATGGCGATGAGCAGGTCGGAATAGTAAACCGCCCAGTTGCCGACGACGGTACCGTGCATCCCGAACCAGTAAAGCGAGAGCGGGTCTTCCGCCGGGAAAGCGCCCAAGCCCATGAGCGTCGAGGCCACGGGGATACCCGTCAGGCGGGCAAATTCGCGGAGCAATTCCGAGGATTCGGAGGAAATCACGCCGCCGCCGATGTAGAGCACCGGCTTTTTCGCCGAGGCAATAAGGTCGAGGACGAGCTTAAGTTCGTCGTCCATCGCGTGCAGTTTGCCGGGGATGCGCGGTGCCAAATCGTCCGTCGAAAGCGGGAATTTCGGCACGAAGAGCGCCTGTTGGACGTCTTTCGGAATGTCGATGACGACCGGGCCCGGGCGTCCGCTCGTCGCAATTTTGAATGCGCGGAAAATGATACGCGGCAGGTCTTCGGCCTTGAGGACGAGGAAGCTGTGCTTGACGACGGGAAGCGTCATCCCGAAAAAGTCCGTTTCCTGGAAAGCCTGTTTTCCGATGAACTGCGAGAAAACCTGTCCCGTGATGAAAACGACGGGAATGCTGTCCATGAACGCGTCGGCGATGGTCGTGACGAGGTTGGTCGCGCCCGGGCCGGAGGTGGCGAAACAAACGCCGGGTTTGCCGGTGGAACGCGCATAGCCGCCCGCCATAAAGCCGCCGCCCTGTTCGTGACGCGGGAGAATCGTGCGAATCTTCGACGAACGCGTCAACGCTTGGTTGAGCTCAATCGCGGAGCCGCCCGGATAAGCGAAAACCGTATCGACACCCAATTTTTCGAGGCAACGGACAACGACGTCTGCCCCGCGCATCGGCGTTCCTTCGGGAACGGTGCTCGTTTTGATGAAAGTCGGTTTATCGGAATCTTGGCTCATGATAGAAAGTGCGTTAAAATCGGGGACTTTAATCTTTTATTCGCTGAGGCGCAAGCGTTGAAAACAAGTGTTCCCGAAGCCCGCGCTGTCGCGCTGTTCGAGAGCTTAGGCCGCAGTATCCTTTTGGGCGGCTTCGAGCAATTCCGCCGCCGTCGCCACGCATTGCGGGCAGGCAACGCGGAAGGTCTGCTTCAGTTCGTGGCAGGCAACGGCACCGTTTTTGAGACGAAACGCCTCGAGGATTTCCGCACGCTTGGCTTCCGGCGCCAATTCCATGGCCGCATAGAGCGCGCCGCAGAGGCCTTCGGGAGCGCGTCCGCCGCCGCAAGTTTTGAAGGCTTCGACGAGAGCGTACTGCTCAAAGCCGGCGGCAATCGTTTGCGCGCAATTGTAATTGTGCGGCGGTGTGCGAAAAAGAAGAAGCGATTTTTCCTTGGACATAATTATTTTCCGTTAAATTTTCTTGTTAACAACGATACCGAATTCATCACGACAAGCAACGATGAAGCATTGTGGACGAGTGCGCCGCTGACGGGATCGAGGATTCCCGCCGCACTGAGAACGACCGAGGCGGCGTTGACGGCGATCGACAGCGCAAAGTTCGCGTGAATCGTCCGCAAGACCGTCTTGGAGAATTTCACAAGCGCGGGGATAAGCTCAATGCGGTCGTTCAGCAAAGCGATTTCCGCAGTCTCGACGGCGAGTTCGGAGCCGAGCGCGCCCATCGCCACCGAGCAGTCCGCAACGGCGAATGCCGGCGCATCGTTCACGCCGTCGCCGACCATCAGCACGCCGCGCGCACCGCCTTCCCGCAATTTTTTCACATAGGACGCCTTGCCCTCGGGAAGCAATTCGGCCACGCATCCATCGACTCCGACACGCTCGGCGACACTCCTGCCCGCCGCCGCGTTATCCCCGGTGAGCATCACGCTGCGAATGCCCGCGCGTTTCAGCTCGGCAAGCGTCTCAACGACATTTTCCCGCAAGGTATCGGAAAGCGCGACAATCCCGGCCAACGCTCCGTCAACAGAAAGAAACACGAGGCTTTCGCCGCGGGCCGCCCGGCTGTCGGCAAAATGCGCCGCGGCTTCGGGAAGCGCCTGCCGCAGCCCCCGACGGGAGCTGAGCTCCACCTGCTGTCCGCCGACCTTGCAAACGATGCCGACGCCGTTTTGCGTTTTAAAATCTTCCGCGACCGGCCGTTCCGTTTTCCCGCAACGCGCAATAATCGCCCGCGCAATCGGGTGGCGGGAAGCTTGCTCAGCCGCCGCGCAGAGTTCCAAAATCGCCTCTTCGGAAAGCGCCCCGGCGGAGAAAATCGCCTCCACGCGCAACTCCGCCCGGGTCAGGGTGCCCGTCTTGTCGAACACCGCCGTATCGATTTCCGCAAGACGTTCGAGCGCCGCCCCGCTTTTAACGAGTACGCCCCGCCGCGCCGCATTGCCGATCCCGGCGGCAATCGCCGTGGGCGTCGCCAAGGCAAACGCACAAGGGCAAAAGACGACGAGAATCGTCACGCCGCGAATCAAAGCCGCCTCGGCTCCGACCTTCAAAAACGCAAAGGAAAAAATGAAAACAAGCAGCGAGCACAAAATCGCGGCGGGAACAATCTTGGACGCCCAGCGGTCGGCGACATGCTGAATCGGCGCCTTCTTGGCTTCGGCTTCCTCGACAAGGCGAATCAGGCGCGCAATCGCCGTGTCGCCGGAACGCTTCGAAACGCGCACCGTCAAAACGCCGTGGAGATTATGCGTCCCCGCCAGCACGGCATCCCCGGCAAGCTTGTCCGCCGGCACGCTCTCGCCGGTCAGCGAAGCCTGATTGACCGCGCTCGCTCCGGCGACCACGGTGCCGTCGGCGGGAATCACCTCGTCGGAACGCACGATAATGCAATCGCCGGGATTGAGCGCCTCGACGGGCACACTTTCCGTCGCCCCGCCGAAGCCGATCCGCAGGGCCTGTTTCGGCGAAATGCGGACAAGCGCTTCAATACCTTCCCGCGTTTTCCGCAGCGTCCGGTTCTCAAGCATTTGGCCGAGCGCCATCAGAAACGCAATTTCCCCCGCCGCAAAAATATAGCTGTCATGCGCGTGCGCTTCCGCAGCTTCCGCGCCGCAACCCACAAAAAACTGGAGCCCGATTGACGCCAAAATCCCGACGGAAATCAGCAGCGAAGACGTAATTTGCTTCCTGCGGAAAAGCGCCTCGCACGCGGACCGCAAAATCGGCAACCCGCAGAGCCCGACGGCAATCCACGCCGGATCGCTCAAGGGATACGCAGGGAAACTCAGGTCAAAATACGCAATCAGAAAGCTCGCAAGCAGCGACGCGAAAGCGACCCAAAGGCAAAGCGCCTCGCGGGAAGGCTCTTTCGGAGCTCCGCCGCAGCAAGCTCCCGCCTTTTTCGCGGCAGCCTCGGCGGCTTTTCTCTTTTGACAATGCGGACAGCTCATAAAACGCAGTAAATCTTTTTTTCGACAAAAAAGCAAATCCGCCGAGAGCTCGCCGCGACGCACCCGTCAAAAGAAGCAACAACGCCGTCCCGCAGAGCAGAAAACACGCACTATGTCATCCCCTCGTTGAGGATATTTATTTCTCATAAAAACCTCCTATAGCGTTGTCCGTCCTGATACTTATTAATTTGCTTTTCGTAGGTGTACTCTAAATTACGGGAAGACGGATCGGGATTAATTAAAGCCTGAAAACAAAACGATCCTCTTGCAGTCATCTCTACTTCAAAGATCCCGTGCAAGCCGTTCGGAAATTTTATAAAATAATAGCGTACCTTTCTATCCTTCCAGTTTTCCGAGTCACGGGAGCACCCAATCTCGATCTCCTGCACGTAGCCGTCCTCCGGAGCAATGAAGTCAAAGTCCATTTGTTTTTCTATAAATCCACCTCCCGGAATACATAAAGTCCAGCCCCACGCATAATCTTTCTTTTCTGCTCCTTCCCTATCCGTCTTATGAGCAATATGAACGCTCGTTTCACGTTCCCCTAATACGGAACGGGCAAGATCTATTGAAATACCCTCTCCCGATGAAAGTTTTATCCTCCACTCGTATCCCTTTTTCAAATTTCGATTTAGTATATATCCGTTGGAAAAGTAAAGCGGCTCGCGAGTACCTTTCTTGAGTAATCGAAAAATAGCCGGATTCTGCGGATCGCATGCCGGGCCATTGCCGACTTGAAACCCATAACCGAATTTTCGCGTAGACCCTTCTTTCGGATCATCATTCCCGTAATAATCCGGGTGGCTGCAATTAACGTATAAGCTCCCGCCGACTTCATGGATTTCAAAACGACCGAACTCATCCGTATGCATGACTTTGTCCGGAGGCCCACCACCGGTCCAAACCGAATCAAAATTTCCCGAATTCAAGCTCGCATACGTAACTTTCGCATGCGGCGCCGGATTCCCGTCAAAATCCAAAACCTGACCGTAAAAAACAATGTCGTTAGAGAGAATGCGCGAAAGCAACGAGTCGGACGCATACCCTTTCGACTTGGAGAAATCCGAACGGGAGTTCTGGTTTTCACAGCTTATTAGCGGAATCAAAAAAGCTCCGGCCAATACAGTTCCAAAAGCAGCAACTACTTTTGTCTTCATTTTCATTTTTGCATTATTCTACTTTAAACTTATTCGTTAATTCGACCCAAAAATCCCACGCTCTTTGAAGTTCTAAAACGAACTGAGCGCTGTGGATTCTTCCAAAATTATATCCGCCTTCTCTATTTCCATCCCCCATGTTGAGATTTTCAAATTTTTCTGAGCGCCCTTCCGTTCCCACGACCTGTGTTTTGCTGGAATCAACAAATGCCATTGCTTCATGCCGATCCGTTACATCGTAAGAGATGAAGAATTCATCTGTGCAAGACGGAAAAATTCCCGGAAAGTAGGAGTAAGAGCGAGTCCATCCGACACCATCCCATGGTTTTTGCGTCGAATTGTTGAATTCCCATGCTTCTTCAGTCGCAAAATCTTCCGGTAGATAAAAATTAAAGAACTTGCACGAAACATCTTTCAGTAGCCCCCTGTAGGCGAGAGCCAAAACTTCCGGATTTAAATCTTCTCCTAACGACGGCAATGTCCATGCTTCATATTGGGCCCCTAAATTTCCATTGGTTGCCATATTTGCAAGAATCAACCCATTATCGGTGAGAGTTTTTGTCTCCGAATACGCATGTATTAACATGCTTTGTTCGTCATAACACTCTGCGGGAATTGCCGCATTCAGTAAGGCATAGCTGTCTATTATCGCACCTTCCTTCAGTGCACTACCAACGACAATGTTGCCCATACTGTGCGCCATCACATTAACTTCTTTCCCGCTATTTTTAAGGCTACAAAGATATTCCTTCATTGCCGCTCCACAATTCCACGCAATAAATTCGCTCGGGCAGTAGGTTGTTCCACCTGCTTCCGTAGGCCAATAAACAAAGGAAAACCGTCCTTTGTAATTTTGCCACCAAAGGCGTTTGAACGAAGTTTCTGCATAAGATGCGGTTCCCGTTTTCTCCATGTTCCACCCGTGAACAAAAACAATTTGCTTATCCGACTCCTCGTCCCAAGGCGGCCGAAAAGTTCCGAATTGGTCAGCGCTCCACAAATATCCATCTCCCGCTTCCGATTGGACAATTTGAACCTGCTCAAACATCTCGCGAACATCGAGTAATTCAAGCCAAACGGAGCCCGCACCTTGAACCTGTTCTTGCTCATTAAAAAACATAAGTCTGAATTGTCCCGTTCCCGTTTGAACTCCCTCGAAAAGGAAATTCGCCTGATTCTTTCGAGTTTCGGATGCCTCCCAATCAAGCTCGATTGTTTCAAATGAACCACCCAAAACAGCATCATGAATCCAATCAAATATATTTCCAATCCAGCTGATAAGTTCTGAGAGAAAAGACTCCTCTGCCAACTCAAGAACCCGACTTGCCTCCTCAGGATTGTAAAGGTAGCGCAATGAACCGCTTGAATCCGAATGTTTCACGAGTCTAATCTGAGGAGAGCCGGAAGAGGGGTTAAAGCAGATTAAATGAGCACTGATTCGTCCCGAATTAAGCGCTTCCAGAATCCAAGAGATTGCATCTTCACCCCCGCCTCCTTCCTTGAGCTTAATTTGGAGACGTGAAAAATCCTCCAAGTCGCGAATACTACTAGGCTCTTCATCCTCAAAATCCGGGTTTCCGGAACCTGCCAAATCAATCGAAGAAACCTCGTCTTCATCCATACCAGCATCGTCGCAATCATTGTTAACCCAGAAGCGGTAGGGCTCGGTCTCGGAGGTTAAATCGTTAGCTCCGAAGGAAACGGTTCCGTCGCGGTTTTTATCGACAGCCATGCAAATTTTGACAATACGCAACTTCCCGACGACAGCAGAAAGTGTCCCCGAAGAATTCGGACTCATACTAACCCAAAGCCCGTTTTCTTCAATCGCAGGGAGGTCGACCTCATCAATTCCGAAGAAAAAGCATTCTTTTGTCGTAGCACCGACAGGGACACGGGAAGTTTCAATCGACGAAGAAACTCCAACAATTTGCGCAAAATCTGTCGATGGATCGCCGATAGTAACACGCACACTGTAACCGTAATCAATCGTCCCCGATTTTGGAACTCTCCCATAATGTTCCCAAACTAAGGCGTAGCCCCCGCAAAAATCTTTCGTCGCCTCCATATTGAAGCGCTGTTTAATACCCCTTGATTTCGGACCGGCACAAAGTTCAACTCCAATTGTCGCACCGTTTTGGTCCCGCCAATATTCGACTCCGCTACCCACCAACGCACTCCAGCCATTCGGGTCACTACCCATGATGTAATACTGAATTTCGCGATTGTTTTCACGCTCCGTCTTTTTCCCGTCGTCGAACCCGGCGGGCGCGTCGAAATCTTTATTTCCCAAATCAATTATTTCAATGCCAACATCCGTATCTTCCGGCTCAGAGGTTTCCGCAATTAAGTCACGGAACAATGGCGCTTCTGCCCCAACGCTTGAAGACATATAAGTCGTTCGCTTCGGTGGGTCATTCGGGTCGAGAGGGTCGGTTTCGTTTTCATACTCGAGGTAGTCGGCAATACCATCTTCGTCAGAATCCCAGGGGTCCGTCGGATCCTCGGGATTAGTTCCCGCCACGATTTCATCAGCATCTGTCCAACCGTCATTATCTGTATCGGTCTCGAGAACATCAGAAAGTGCCCAGAGCGTTCCGGCAGCCGCAAGGAAGGCGAAAACCGAAGTAAATCGAGAAAAACCGTATTCTTTGTCCAGGGTAGGGTCAGCGTTCATTTTTGCATTAGAATCGACATACAAAAACACAACACAAAGTAAGACTTGTAAAGATTAAAGCCACGCCCGAGGATCGGAACAAGCCGGCGTTGTCGGCCCGCAGGCATCTTTCTGTTGTTGCCAAGCGGCGGGAGGGGCGGGAATATGGAAGCATGAAAGCATTTTCTCTCCTTTCCCCCTTGGCGCTTTTGCTCGGCGCCTGCGCCTTCGGCGGCCCGAAAGCCGTAAGCGATTATTCGTGCGAGGAAGCCATCCGCCTTTACAACGGAGGCATCGCCGAAGCGGAATGGCTCGCCAAGCTCAACGTCGAGCGCCGCGCCCAATCCGTAAAGCTCGCCGACGGCTTCATTTTTTACAAAACCGAAACCCGCGACGGCGCCGAATGGGTCACGGAAATTGCCCTGCCCGTTGACGCTCCGGCCGAACTTAAAACGCTTGCCCGCTCGTTCCGCTCGCAAGCCGAAGCGACCAAAGAAATCTGCCTCAGCGGCGACGCCCTCTGGCTCGACGGCACCATCGTCAGCGAAGAACAGCTGGCCGCAGAAGCCAAGCGCCTGCAAGCCTTTCCGCGCTCCCGACGCCCGCATTGCCGCCTCGTCGTCGAAAAAGGCGTCGATGCCGAAAAGCAAAGCCGCGTCCGCAATTTGCTGAAAAAATCCGGCATCGTCATCGAGGAATAACGCCGCCGTCCTGCCGCTTTCCCCGGCAGTGCGCTCGCGAATTCCGAATAAAACAAGTTGCGAAAACGGATAAAAGCGGATTTCATAGCGTTTCGCGTCCTATGCAAGAATCGACTCGAAAAACTATTCTCTTTGTCTGTACCGGAAACACTTGCCGTAGCCCGATGGCTGAGGTGCTCTTTCGTGCAGAGCTGGAGCGCGCCGGCTTAGCGGACCGTTTTGAGACGGCTTCCTGCGGCGTCGCGGCAATGGACGGCGAAACGGCTTCCGTCAACGCCGTACGGGCGGTCGCCGAATGCGGCGCGGATTTGAGCCGTCACCGCTCCCGCCGTATTGATCAGGCCATGCTCGACCGCACCCTCTTGCTCGTCGGCCTGACGCACGGACACATCGAAGCCGTCGAAGAACTTTTCGAAGAGCTCCCGCCGCAGGTCTGCGTGATCAACGTCCCCGATCCCTTCGGCGCCACCTTGGACGGCTACCGCGGCGCGCGCGACGCCATTCGCTCGGCATTCCCGCAAATCATTGAATTTTTAAAGCAGGTCCCGGAGGTTTAACAGATGACGGAC
This sequence comes from Candidatus Spyradenecus sp., assembly GCA_045651925.1. Taxonomy (GTDB): domain Bacteria; phylum Verrucomicrobiota; class Verrucomicrobiia; order Opitutales; family UBA953; genus Spyradosoma. The sequence goes on from JAZRTJ010000001.1 coordinate 16,525, forward strand.
GACGACGATTTGACGCAGGAAATTAACGGTAACGGCGGGGATGACCTCGTTTCTCCGCAGGATTTTACCTACGAACACCCCTTCGAGTTCGAACTCGGCGGCTCCATCCCGCATTTCACGCTGCGCTACGAAACTTACGGCAAGCTCAACGCCGACAAGTCCAACGCAATCCTGATTTGCCACGCCCTCACGGGAGACCATCACGTCGCGGGCCGCCACCGCCCGGAAGACAAGCGCCCCGGTTGGTGGGACCACTTCATCGGCCCCGGCAAGGCCGTTGACACGCGCAAATATTTCGTCATCTGCTCCAACTGCCTCGGCGGGTGCAGCGGCTCCACGGGACCAACCTCCATCAATCCCGCCACGGGCGATCCGTACGGCATCGACTTCCCGGTCCTCACGTTCCGCGACATGGTGCGCGCGCAAAAACTGCTCATCGACCATCTCGGCATCCGCACGCTCCACGCCGTCATCGGCGGCTCAATGGGCGGCATGCAGGCGCTGATTTGGGAAATCGAGTTCCCCGACATGGTGAAAAACGTCATCGCCATGGCCTGTGCCGCCAAGCAAAACACACAGGCAACCGCGTTCAATTCCGTTGCCCGCGCAGCCATCACCCAAGACCCGAACTGGCTCGGCGGCTACTACGGCGAACTCGAAGGCACGGGCCCGCGTAGCGGACTCGCCGTCGCTCGCATGATGGCACACATCACCTACCTTTCCGACTTCAGCCTTACGTCTAAAATCCGCCGCACGCCCGAACAGCTCCCCGGCGGACGTATCGCCACGGGAGAATTCCTCCGCAAAATCACCTTCCCGATCGAAAGCTACCTGCACCATCAGGGCGACAAATTCCTCGACCGCTTCGACGCCAATTCCTATCTCTACATCACGGCGGCGAGCGACTTTTTCAACCTCGCAAAAGATCACTCCCTCGACCAAACATTCGCCCCCGTGAAAGCACGCACGCTCGTCGTCGGCTTCTCGACGGACTGGCTCTACCCGCCGTGGCAAAACCGCGAAATCGTCCTCGCCCTCAAACGCGCGGGCAAAAACGCCCGCTACGTGGAAATCGACGCCATCGCCGGACACGACTCTTTCCTGCTCAACTCCCCCCACCTCTACGAAAACACAGCCCGATTTTTAGACGGGGAATAAAATGCAGAAAAAGAAAAAAGTCGATTTAGTCGCCCTCCAAAGCCCTTTCATGCGCATCCCGCAGATGCCGGTCGCCGTCGCCCGCTACCTGATCGATGCCGGCTACACGGACATCTTTCAGCTACAGGGCCGCTCCGCAGAGTCCCTCCTCGAAGAGATCCGGAAATCCGCCAATCTGCTCCCGGAGCCGTCCACACTCCCCGCGTTGCGCTTGGCCGTTTATTTCTCGGAAAATCAAAGCAATCCCGACCGCTCCCTGCTCAACCTCCACGCCTGGCAGTAAAATTCAGACCATGAAAAAAATCATTTTTTTAGGCGACCTCGTCGGCTCCCCCGGAAGAGAATTCCTTTATAAAAAAGCACGGGAACTCAAGGCGCGCCACGCGGCCGACTTCCTCATCGTCAACGGCGAAAACGCCGCCGCGGGCTCCGGCATCAACGAACGCATCGTTCAGGAATTGCTCGACGCCGGCGTCGACGGCATCACCCTCGGCGACCACACCTGGGACCAGCGCGGATTCGACCTCGCGCTCCCCCGTCTCGAAAACATCTGCCGTCCCGCGAATTATTACACCGGAGTCCCCGGTGCCGACCACCTCATTCTCGAGACCTCCGACGGCTTCCGCCTCCTCGTGTTCACGGTGCTCGGCCAAACCTTCATGCGCGGCAAAACCGACTGCCCCTTTGCCAAGGCCAATGCCCTGCTGGAAATGCACGCCGGCCATTACGATGCCGCTTTCGTCGAAATCCACGGCGAAGTCAGCTCCGAAAAAATCGCGATGGGCTGGCACCTCGACGGACGCGCCGCAGCCGTTGTCGGCACGCACACGCACGTCGCCACGGCAGACAACCGCGTCCTTCCCGGCGGCACCGCCTACCAAACCGACGCCGGCATGTGCGGCGCGCACGAGGGCGTTATCGGCCGTGACAAGGAAGCCGTCATTCAGGCATTTTTGGACGGGCTTCCGCGCCGTTTTGAAATCGCGGAAGGCGATGTCCGCCTCTGCGGATGCCTCATCACCTACGACGAAACGCAGAAGCGCGCCGTCGCCATCGAACGCATCGAAGTCTTCGCCGAGTAATCCCCCTTTCCTATGCAACGCATCCACGCCGTCATCGAAAACGCCTACGCGAAAACGGACTTTCCCGCGCTGAACTACCAGACGGAAACCTGGGCTCGCACCCGCCCGCTCGCCGGCCTGCGCCTCATCGATGCCTCGCCGATTTTCCGCAACACGCTCACGAAATACCGCGCGCTGATTGCGGCGGGAGCGCAAGTCTCCGTCGGGCTGACGGACCTGTTCCCGCACGACCCGAAAGTGAAACAACTCCTCGAAGCGGCCGGCATTCCCGTCGTCCGCAACGACGGACCGCGCTTTGAAGTCGATCTGATTTTGGACAACGCCGGCTCCTTCTCCGCGTGGACGCCGCGCCTCGGCTATGTCGAGCTGACGCGCTCGGGTGCCGAAAAATACGCCGCCGCGGCCAAGCCCGTCTTCTTTGCCGACGGCGGACGCATCAAACGCATCGAAACCTGCCTCGGCACCGGCGAAGGCTTTTACCGCGCCATGGAACAGCTCGGGCATTCCGACTGGGCCGGGAAAAAACTCGTCGTCTTCGGTAGCGGTAAGGTCGGCTCCGGACTCGTTTTTTACGCCAAGCAAAAAGGCGCCCACGTCACCGTAATTTCCGATCCGGCCACGGCGACACCGCTCGTGCGTTCCCGCGCCGATGCCATCATCGATTTCCGCGACGAAGCCGCCGCAGCAGCAGCCGTCAACGCTGCCTTTGCCGCCGTTTCCGCAACCGGCGTCTGCTGCGCGCATGACCACGGAACGCTTCCCGAAGCCCTCGTCCGCTCTCCGGCGCTCCTCGCCAATATGGGCGTGGAAGACGAATTCGGACCGCGCGTCCCCGACAAACGCGTTTTGGGCAAGAAAAAATCCCTCAACTTCTTCCTCGAAGAACCGACGCATCTGCGCTACATCGATGCCACGCTGGCGCTCCACAACGCGGGCGCGCTTTTCCTCGCCGAAAACGCCGGAACGCTCGCACCGGGCCTGATCACGCCGCCGGACTCCGTCGAAGAGGAAATCCTGCGTGTCACGCGGGAGCAGGGAATCATCGCCGAAGAAATGGAAATTCTCGGCGAGCTCGAGTAGCCCCGCAACGAGCACTATTCGCGGGGGCCTCCCCGCTCCCGCCGCATTCCCGCCGCCGGACAAACAATTCGCCTCTGCGGGAACGCTTCTTTTAATATCCTCCGACGAATTCAAACGAGACAATGAACATTTCCAAGTACTTCGCAACCCTGAAGCACGGGCTTTATATCGCCGCCCTCTTTACGCTCACCGCCGTCTGCGCCTTGGCCGAAGACCTGCGCGTCCGCATTTCGCCCAATCGCGTTACCGAAAACCAGATGGCGCATTTCAATATTTACTGCGACGACAGCGAAAAAATCCGCAATATCGTTTTCCCGCAGGTGGACGGAGTGACCTGGCACCCGAACGTCAAAGGTTCGCAAACCAGCATCGTCAACGGCAAGGTTTCCTCCTCGCTCAGCGTCGGCTTTACGGTATCCCGCACGGGCGAAATCGCCATTCCGAAAATCCGCCTCGAAACCTCCGAAGGCGAGCGCTTCACGCAACCGATTAAATTCACCGTCGGCAAACTTTCGACCGGACTCTTTCGCGAAGACGGCTCGGAACTGCCGCTCTCGGAAGCGGTCTTCCTCCGCGTCCAAGCGAAGGAACAGGGACGAACGAACTATTTCGTCGGCGAAGAAATTCCGCTCTACGTCGTCGTGCTCGCACGCCCGGATCTCAACGTCTCGCTGAGTGCGGCGCCGCAACTCGACGGCAACGATTCCGTTTTCACCGCAACCGAACGCGGCTCCGCCTCTCAGGCGCTCAATTTTCAGGGAGAACGCTACAATGCCTCGATTTTTCTCTTCGATCTGCGCGCCATGAAGACGGGTAAATTCGAAGCCGCCTTTTCGACAAATGCAAGTTGCGTAATCGGCAACGGCTCCCGCGACCCCTTTGAAGAAAGTTTCTTCGGCGGCACCTTCACCGTCCGCGGGCTCGGCTTTTCCGGCGGCGACCGCGTCAACCTCCCGCTGAAAGGCGCCCTGAAAGACATCACCATCCTACCGCGTCCGCCCGTCCCCGCCGGAGCAATCGACCTCGGCGTCATCGGCGAAAACCGCCCGCAGTGGACGCTTTCGAGCACGACACCCAAGCAAGGCGAGCCGCTTTACCTCGACCTGACGCTTACGGGCAACTGCGCCGGCCTGATTGCGCCCGAACCGAAGCTCGACGGTTTCCGCAGCTATCCGGCGGAAATCTCGACGCAAACCGACAACACGACGCGCGTCCGCATGATGCTCATCCCGCTCAATCCCGGCGAACAAAAGCTTTCCCTGAGCTTTGCGACCCTCAATCCGAAGACGCAAAAATACGTCCTCACGCAAATCGACCAAACGCTTCAAGTCGAAAAAAACACCACGCTCGCCGCGCCCGCAACCAATGCCGTTGTCCCGCTCGAAACCGAAGTCTCCGACGCGAACGCGCCTGCCGAAAACGATACCGCTCAGTCCTTCGCCTATCTGCGCCCGCTCAATGCGCAGCTGCTTGAAGCCGGAAAAACGCCGCCCGGGAAAAAGCTTTGGATGCCTTTCGCCGGCGCTCTCGCCACCCTCCTCATCTGCTCCGGAATTCTGATTTTCCGCGCCCGCCGCAGCGATGATCCCGCCGATGCCCTGCGCAAGCGCGCCCGCAACCGCAAAAGCGAAGTCCTGAAAAAACTCGCCGCAAGCACGCCGGAAACCTTCGACGCGCTCATCCGCAACGAAGTCACCGACTACCTCGCCGATGCCCGCGGACAAACCTCCGCCGACGCCGTTCGCCGCTCCATCCAACAGAGCAACGCCGCGCTCGCCGAAGTCCTCGATGCCGCTGAAAGCGCCGGCTACCGCCCGAACGCCCGTTGCGAGCACTTCGAAAAATTCCGCGAAATCGTCGTCCGAGCCGTTAAAACGGGCGCTTTCCTCCTCGTCGCGGGAATGGTTTTCCTCACCTCTTCGCCGACGGCCGAAGCCGCCGATGCCCCCATCGCCGTCGAGCAGAAGATTCTCAACGCCGAAAATGCCTACGCCAAGGGCGATTTCGAGCGTGCGCGGGAAGGGTTCGCAGAACTCTGCGAAATCGCTCCCTACGCTCCCGACGCCTGGTTTAATCTCGGCAACACGCTCTACCAGCAAAAGCAATTTGCGCCCGCACTCGCCTGCTACGAACGCGCCCGCCGCTTAGCCGTCGGCCGTTCCGACATCCTGGCGAATCTCAACGCCGCCCGCGTACAGCTCAAGCTCCCGCAAGTCAACGAAGTCAAGAACCCCGCCGATTTCTTTGTCGTCCTGCGCGATTCTTTTTCGCCGTTCATGTGGACGCTTTTTGCCTGCTCAGCCCTGTCGGCGGGAATCATCGTTTTCACCTTCGTACGCAGAAAACGCGTCCTTACACTCGTGATTACGCTCGCCGTATTCGGCTACGGCATGGGCAATTTCGTCTGCCAGCAAGAAGCGTTGCGCGACGCATCAGCGGCGATTGTCGTCGCCGATTCCGCAGCGGTTTATAGCCTTCCGATTAAGGACAAGGGCACGGTCCGGGAGCTCACGCGTATCCCTGCAGGAACGGAACTTACACTTCTCGAAACGCGGGAAGGCTGGTTCCTCGTCCGCCTCACCAACGGCACCGAAGGCTGGGTAGAAAAAAACGCCCTCGCCAAGCTCTGGGAATAGCCCGGTTTGCCCGACAGCCGGCCCGCCCCTAAAAAAGCACAGCCGCTCCGGAAATTTGGAGCGGCTGTGTTTTTAGGCTCTCCGCGATGTTCGGCTTCCGCCTAAATCATCCGTGAGCATTCGCGGCGATTAGAAGCTCGCCATTGCCCGGATTTATTTCTTCTTATCCGGCGACCAGATCAGCCCTTCAACCGGAGCATCCCCCTTCGGAGAAACCAGCGCAAACGTAAACATCCACTTGTACAGGCGCGCTTGGCCGGAAGAAAATCCTGCCACGGGAAGCTTGATCAAAACCTTGTTCCAGCCCTGTTTAAGCTGCACGGGAATCGGCGGACGCACTTCGAAGTTTTCGTTCTTGAGTTCCGTTTCCTGATTGCGCGACGTGTGCGAATTTTCCCAGCGCGGCGGCAAAATTTCTTTGTCGTTCAGCCAGAAACGCGATTCGCGGTAGTCCCATTTACCCTGCGGCGGCGGCAGGTCCGGCTCGGAAGCGCTGATTTTGTGCGTTTGCGCCCAAAGTCCGACCTTCTGTGCTTTCGGAGACCAAACCCACGTGTAGGCATAAACCGTGGAATTAGCCTGCGGATTCTTGAAAAACGCGGAAACGGTACCCAGTCCGCCCGGGCCCCAAACGTGGCGCAGATAAACCGCCGCCCCCCGCGCCTCGCGAGTAGCGATTTTCTTTCCCTCGAAATCGTATTCCGGCTTCAATTCTTTTTCCGGAGGAAACACCGTTGCAAGCTTACCGCCGTTCGGGAACGGATCCGTGATACGCCAACGCATATCCGCCTGCGGCACCCACGGCATTTTTGCGCCGAGTTCTTTTTTCACCGGAAGCATGCGTCGCTCGAAATCTTTGAGCTGAGCCAGCTTTTCGCCTTCGAGCGGAATCACCGTCCCCGTGCCGTGAAAATATTCGTTGCGACCGCCCTTCCAAGCGCTTTCCGCAAACGCGAGCATCGACGGATAGAACGAGTTGTGTGCGAGAATGGCGTCCGTTCCGACAATGTAGCGGTCGCACCAAATTGCCGCGACCCCGCCGGCAATCGTGTTGTCGGCTTCCGGCGTTTCGGCGAAATTCGAAAAGAAAACCGCCACCGGATCCGCGAAGGAATCGAAGTGATTCAAATAGTGCAAACGGCTGTCGAGGGACGGCGTTCCGGCAAGCGGGCGCCCGCGTCCGCTCCACATTTGAACGAGATCAATTTCGCCCGACTTGTAGTGCGCCCCCGGATTCCAGGTTGCGACCTTCTTGCCGCGAGCGCGTACAAACGCCACCATATCCGGCACAAATTTCGGATTCGTAATATGGACTTCGTCCGTCCCGATGTGGAAGTACGGCACCGTTTTCGACGAAAAACCTTCACGGATGATTTCATCGACGAGTTTCTTCAAAATCTCCGTCCCCTTTTCGCTTTGCATGCTACACTTAAACGTGCGCTCGAACGCCGCGCTGTGCCCGGGCATATCGATTTCAGGGATGAGCATCACGCCAAGCGAATCGCAATAAGCGACAAGCTCGCGAATTTCCTTAAACGTGTAAAATTTTCCGTGGTCGCGTGTATAATTTTTCTTGTCATTGAGTTCCGGATAAACGCGACTTTCCGTACGCCAGCCCTGATTCTCCGTCAGGTGCCAGTGGAAAATATTAATTTTGTGCGCCGCACAGAATGCGACGATTTTCTTCAAGTCCGCAAACGGGATGTAGCTGCGTCCGCAGTCCATCATGAAGCCGCGCATCGGATACGCCGGCCAGTCGAGAATTTTGCAGACAGGAACGCCGCGGGCGCCCGCGTTCTTAATCATCTGCGCGAGCGTCTTGCGTGCATTGGATTTTCCCGCATCGGAAACACATCTGATTCTTACGACCGGACCGGACTTTGCGGCATGCCCGACGGTAAGCTCGTAGGCTTCGTTCTGCGCATGCGCGGGAACGCCTTTGAGTTCCTTCACGCGCATCACGGAAACCCTTTTATCCAAACCCTGTGCGGGGACAAATATGTTCTCCGCCTCCTTGTATTTCTGCGGATGAGGAATCACGTTGCACTCCGCAAGTGCATCCCCCGCCGAAATAAAAATACCCAAAACGACAAAAAGCAAAATCGAGAAGCAAGACTTAAGCATGAGGAGAGACTAAGCGCCGCCTTCTTCCTCCGCGACAAAAAAAGCGCCTTTTCCCTAACAACAGCGAGATTCCGGAAAGAGTTACGCCCATGTGAATTTCTAATAATCTATCTCGCACGGAGACACGGGGACACAGAGCATCAAGCAACACTCACCTCCATTATTCCAAAAACAGCCGCCTCCGGTGGAATTGGATTTGTAAGCAGGATGATTTTATTGGAGGAGCCAGAAGCCGAGCTTGATCCAGAAGGGAAGCGTGAAGACGCAGGCTGCGGTGGAAATGAGGACGACGCGGAGCGCCAGCTTGGCATCGCCCTTGTAGTATTGGACGACGACGATTGGTAGCATCGCAGCCGGCATACCGGATTGGATGACAAGGATGTAGCGCAAATCCTGCGGAATGCCGGGCAACCAGACGGCCGTCGCAACCATCAGCGCAGGAATAATACCCAGGCGAACGGCGATCGCTCCGAGCGAGGCCTTAACATCGTCCTTGAGCCGGAAGCCGTTGAGCAAAATCGGAAGCGACATCCCGACGAGCAAAACGCCGCTCGGAATCATGCACGCTCCGAGCGATTTCGCCGTCGCCGCAAACCACACGGGCACAGCCTCCGCCCAGCCGCAGAAATTCAGCGTAATCGCGATAACCATCGAAATGAAAATCGGGTTTACAAAAGCCGTCGCAATTTTCTTCGGTTCCAGATTACCGCTGACCACGGAGAGCCCGATGGTCCAAATCCCGACTTCGACGCCCGTATTGAACAGGAGCATCATCCCGACGGTTTCCGAGGAACAAAGCGAAATACAGACGGGAAGTGCCATGTAGCCGTAATTGTAAATCCCGGCACAGTAGCCGAAGACGCGGCGGCGTTCCGCTTCGGAAATCCCGAAAAAGCGCGCCAAAAAAACCGCCAAAACGACACCAAGCGCAATCGTGAGAAAGCCGGCGGAAAGCACTTTGACGACAACGCCGAAGTCGCACAAAAGCGAATTTCCCAGAACGCGGTCGATAATCAGTGCCGGCGTAAACGCCCAAATCACCAGGCGCATCAAACCGTATTGCGTCTCCTGATTAACCCAGCCTTTCCGGCGAAACAGGTAGCCGACTGCAGCGATAATCACGACCGGCAGGGTCGCCGAAAGCAATGCCATTCCGGAAACTTCAACCATGACTAAAAATCAAAAAAATTAACGAACGGAGAATGCCGCTTCGGAAATTTCTGCGCAGCAGGCATTTTCGCCCGAGACGTCACCGAAGATCAGCTTGTCCTTGTGAGCGTTAACGACGGCGCCATCCGTATTTCCCGTGAGTTTTTCGCCGATAAGCTGGTCGTCGAGCCACACGAAATAGCCTTCGCCCTGTTTGTAAATGATGCGGAAATCGTGGGCTTCTTTCGTGAAATAGCCTGCCATGGGATCGGCAGCCGGGGATTTACCCGCCACCAAATCGGCAAGTTTTTCTTTCCCGTAGAGGTCCATATTGGAGCCGTAGAGCAATTGCTTGCCGTTCCAGAAAATTCCGTTTTCGCCGATACCGAGCATTCCGACCTGGTCAGCTCCGTTGCCGACGAAAATCGAAAAGCGGTTGTTCTTCGTCAGCTCCGTCGGTGCCTTTCCGCCGTCGGCCGGAAGCATTTTCACCTTGAATACGGCGGTGCATTCACGCAACGCCCTGCTCGACGCGGAAGGCTGCCACTTGAGTTCCCAAGCGCCGTTCCCGCTTACGTCTTTTTCTGCGATTTGCAGGCCGCCCGACTTGGCCTTAAAACGCGTTTTGCCGCCGATTTTCGAAAAATTACGGACGTTCCCGCCGCGGCGCTTGGCCGTGATCTCGGAGCCAAAAGCAATCTGCGTCTCGAGCTTTTCCGCCGGTTTTCGCGCGTCGGCAAAGCCGCAGTCGCGCTGCCCGATGCCGAGTACACGTGCCAGATTGCCCGCGACAATCAGCTCCCCCTGCGTGTTCGGATGCGCGCCGCCGGGCGTATCGCACATCGCGCCGTCCTTGGCGTAAAAACCGGCAGAAATGTCATCCAAAAACACTTTCGACGTCCGCGTGGACCAGTGCTTTTCGATATTCAGCGATTCCAAGTAATCATTGTAAGCGCGGTAGCGGTAGCCGTTCTTAGCGCCGGTACCGTTGTCTTTCCCGGTCGGAAGCAGTTTGAAGACGTGAACTTCGATTTTCGGATTCGCCTTTTGGTAGGCTTCGACGATTTCCTTTACCCAGCCGGCGGTCGCCTTCACGGTTTCGGGGGCGCCGCTATCATAAATATCGTTAATCCCGATTAAAATGCAGAGCGTTTCCGGCAACTTTTTCCCGTAACGGGAACGATAGGTATCGCCCGTATATTCGACACGCTTAGCATCGTCGAAGTACGTTTTCTTGTCCTTCGTATGCGGATTCGTCAACCCGAGCTTCAGGGTAACGGGACCGCGATTGGCGGCATTGGCGACGGCGCCGGGGTCGCCTTTAAATTTATTCTTTCCCCAGACACCGCCGCTCGTGGCGGGGTGGCCGGCGTACTGGTAGGCGCGCCCGCTGGCGGCGGCCTCGGACACGTTGATAAAGCTTTTTCCGCGATAATCGGGCGTGAGATTGACGACGTTGACGCCGTGGCGGGCACCGTCGGTCATCCCCATCGGCGTGAAGGCGATGCCATTATCGACGAAGTTTTTAAAGAGCTGGTAGCGGTAGCTCGGCACCGTCCCCGCAAGGTAGGTTCCGCCTTGCGTAATGGAATCGCCGATGAAAACAATCCCGCCGCCGTCTTTCGGCGCAGCAAGGAGGTTGGAGGCGATCAGAGCGAGGGCTCCGGAAAAAATTGCTTTGGCAGAAAAACGCATGACGGAAATTCGGCTTAGAAATTAGCTCCGCAGGGCAAAACGGCGAATGCACTCTTTGGAAAGCGCATCGTAGGCGAGCGCTCCGGCGCCGTTCGGGTCGTATTCGAAAATACTTTTCCCGTAGCTGGGTGCTTCTCCGAGGCGAATCGAGCGCGGGATTTTGGCTTTGAAAACCAGCTGCGGGAAGGTGTTCGAAATATCGTCGACAATCGTGCGGGAAAGGTTCGTGCGCACGTCAAACATCGTCATCAGAATCCCGCCGATCGAGAGTTCCGGATTGTTGCCGGACTCGCGGATGCGTTCGACGGTTTCCAGGATCTGGCTCAGACCTTCCATCGCGAGGTATTCACATTGAAGCGTGATAATCAGATGGTTGGCGGCAACGAGGCTGTTCATCGAAAGCATACCGAGCGAGGGCGGGCAATCGATGATGATGGCGGCATATTTGCCGGATTCCTTAATCGGGTCGAGGACACTTTTGAGGCAGCCCAAATAGTTTTCCTGGCGCAGCTGAAGCAGCTCGGATTCGATTGCCGCGATGTCCGCTTCGGAAGGAATGATGTCCAAATTTTTCGTGCCCGTCGGAATAATTTTTTCTTCGGCGGACGCTTCTCCGAAAAATGCGTTGTAAAGGCTCCCGCCGACCTTCTTTTCGATGCCGAGCGCACTCGTTGCGTTGGCCTGTGAATCCAAGTCGACAAGCAAGGTGCGAATGCCGCGGCGCGCGAGGCCGCATGCGAGATTAACGGCGGTCGTCGTTTTGCCGACCCCGCCCTTTTGGTTGGCGATGGAGAAAATCTTAGTGGACATGGATTTTTTGATAATGGCCCAAAGCGCCTGATGCTTAAAGATAAAAAATGGAAATTCGCCTGTCGCGCCGGATTTCTGCTAAATCTGACGTGTCCCGGCTTAATTTAATTGCGTTCCCGCGCGGGAAAGCGTTCAATTGCCGGACATTTTTAAAGAAAGACAAAACTATGGTATCCTACAAAGAACTCGGTTTGGTGAACACGAAGGAATTGTTCAAGAAGGCTCACGAAGGCCACTACGCGATTCCGGCGTTTAACTTCAACAACATGGAACAGATGCAGGCCATCATCCAGGCTTGCGTCGAAACCAAGTCCCCGGTGATCCTCCAGGTCTCCAGCGGTGCTCGCAAATACGCGAACCAGACGCTCCTCCGCTACATGGCACAGGGCGCCTGCGAATACGCCAAGGAACTCGGATTTGACCTTCCGGTCGTCCTCCACCTCGACCACGGCGACTCCTTCGAACTCTGCAAATCCTGCATCGAGTACGGCTTCTCCTCCGTCATGATCGACGGTTCCTCGCTCCCGTTCGAAAAGAACGTTGAGCTCGCCGCTAAGGTCGTTGAGTACGCTCACAAGTACGACGTCACCGTCGAAGGCGAACTCGGCGTTCTCGCCGGTATCGAAGACGAAGTTCAGCACGAACACTCCAACTACACGCAGCCGGAAGAAGTCGAAGAATTCGTCAAGCAAACGGGCGTTGACTCCCTCCCAATCTCCATCGGCACCTCGGACGGCGCTTACAAGTTCACGCCGGAACAGTGCACGGTCGATCCGGCAACGGGTCTCCTCGTTCCGCCGCCGCTGCGCTTCGACATCCTCGAAGAAGTCGAAAAGCGCATCCCGGGCTTCCCGATTGTTCTCCACGGTTCGTCCTCCGTTCCGCAGGAATACGTCAAGATCATCAACGAAAACGGCGGCGCGCTCAAGGCAGCTGTCGGTATTCCGGAAGACCAGCTCCGCAAGGCTGCTTCTCTCGGCGTTGACAAGATCAACATCGACTCCGACGGACGCCTCGCGATGACGGCCGCTATCCGCCAGGTCTTCACCAAGACCCCGGCCGAATTCGTCCCGCGCAAGTACCTCGGCCCGGCACGCGAAGAGCTCAAGAAGCTCTACATGCACAAGATCAACAACGTTCTCGGCTCCGCCAGAAAAGCTTAATTAAAAGCTTAAAGGTTAAAGCTTAGAGCTTAAAGAAAGACGTTTCCGTGATTTCGCGGGAACGTCTTTTTGTTTTAAGCACACGGAGAACCTCCACCGGAAATTTATTCCGGAGGATTTGCGTCTGTTCGCAAATCCTCTTTCCCCTCCCCGCTACAAACCGAAAACTTCTTCCGGGCAACTTGCCCGACTCCGGATCTGTCGGCGGGACACAAAATTATCGACAAAAAAAAGGCGGAGCACTACGAGAATCGCTCCGCCTTGCTAAAATATTCAAACCTTACTTTCGTGCCGGCACGAATTTCACGCCGCTTGCGGACTTAATTTTCGAAGAGACCAACGGGAAAGCAGGATCGTGCTGATCTTTTTCGCCACCGAGGGACACCGTGATTTCCTTGCCGGGAGCAATCACCGTTGCGTTTTCAAAAACAAAAACCGCAGTGCCGTTCCCACGCAACGAAGCCCCGTCAAGCAGGATTGCCGTGTCATGCGGGTTCTTCAAGACGATCGCGCTCTTGTCCTTGGCGGGAAGCAGTTTCGGTTGCGGATTTTTGATTTTGACGCCCGGAAGCTTCGTCGTCGCCAGCTTCGCAAAGGTAAATTCCGCGATGCGGCGTGCCCCGGCGGCATTCGGATGCAGTCCGTCGGGGAGCATCATCTCGGGATGCGCACAAAGCGGCGTATAGGCGTCAAAGCCGTGGAGCTTTTCCGTTTTCGTGAGCTTTTCGAGCAATTTTTGTGCGGTCGGGCGATTGGCCGCCGAGCCGTTATCGCGTGCGGGGAAGGAGAATTCGGGCTTGAAAACATTGCCGGGGAAGGTTGCCTTGCCGTCCGGACCGCGAAAATCCGGTGCGAGCAGCATCCAAATGAAAACGGGGACCTCCTTACGGTTTCCGCGCCAATCCTTGATCAGGCGTGCATAGCCTTCGGAGAAAAGCTTCGGGTTCCACCAAGCCCCGGTGTCGTTGATACCGAGATTGCAGATATAAATATCCGCCTGCCATTCGCTTGCCGCCTTGTGTTCGACATTGTCGCCGTACCAACGCTTGCGGCCTTTTTCGCCGGGATAATCGCCGCAGGTTTTGCCCGGATTACCGAAATTGCGAACTTCGAAGTCCTTCCCGAGCAATTCTCCGAGCATCTTCGGATAATGGCACTTTTCGCGACCGGGAATCAGATAGCCGAAGGTAATGGAATCGCCGACACAGGCGATTTTCGTCGGCTCCGCGCCAAGAGCGGAAACCGTTCCCGCGAAGAAAGCGAGCAACGGAAGGGTTTTTCGGGAAATACGAGCAAAGAAATCAGAAAGCGTCATGCCTTGCGAGTTTGGCATGTGCCGGGCCAAAATCAAGGGAAAAGGCGCGGAGGATTCCCCGGACGAATGCCAATCATGTAGGCAAAAAAAATCCCGCACCTTTCGGGCGGGATTTTTCAGGATGCCTGAGTTAGGCTTCCGGACGCGTCTTCGGGAGGTTCGTCAAACGCGTGCGCGTTTCGGACCACTGGCCGCGCTTCTTGAGCAGGTCGATGCGTTCGAAGCGTTTGAGCACGGTGCGGTTCGTGGAACCTGCAGCGGCACTCTTAAAGCTGGCATGTTGCGACATGGTATCTCGTCTCCTTCCTGATTAATAAGTGGAATTACATGTTTTCGTAGCGCTGGCGGAGCATGTTGCTGAACGCCTGAGCTTTTTTCTTACGACGGCGTTCTTCGCACGGTTTTTCGAAGTAGCGCTTAGCGCGAACGTCGCGAATGATGTTTTCGCGGTCGAGCTTTTTCTTCATGCGGCGAAGCGCTTTGTCCATGCTTTCACCTTTACGAATCTTGATTTCTACGGGCATTGGATTGATTTGTTTGTTTTGAAATTTTTTGAAATTGGAAAATGTAAGATGTGAGCATGGATTTTTCACACCCCCGCGTCAAACATTTTTTGGCGATAAAATATTTTTCTCAAAAAAGTGCTTGCAATCGCCCCGCAATATAGAGATAGTTGAGCCTCAATTTTCAAAAACCAACCATTTTAAAGAGAAAACTATCATGTCACGAGTTTGCGCAATCACAGGAAAACGTCCGACGAAGGGACGCAGCATCGTTCACAAAGGTCAAAGCAAGAAGAGCGGCGGGATCGGTCTCCAACTCGTCAAGCAAACGAAACGCACGTTTAAGCCGAATCTTCAACGCATCCGCGTGAAACTCCCGAACGGCAGCATCAAGCGCCTCTGGGTTTCCGTTAAGGCTCTCAAGGCCGGACTCGTCGAAAAAGCATAATCGCCTTTTCCACGTCTTCCTTTATAAAAATCCGTCGACGCAAAAGGTCGGCGGATTTTTTATTTTACCCGTTCCCCGAAAATAATAAATTTATTCCCCAATGAACAAAGTCCTCAAACTGATTCTTGAAGGCGAACAGCTCTCAACCGAGCAAATGGCCCGCATCCTCGAGCTCTCTCCGGCCGAAGTGGATGCGCAGATTGCCCAGCTCAAAGCAGAAAAGATCCTGCTCGGATGGCGCCCCGTTCTCAATCCCTCGTTTGACGAAGAAACGCGCGTGCGTGCCGTGATCGAACTGAAAGTCTCGCCGGAAGTCAGCGGCGGATTCGACCGTGTCGCCGAACGCATCAGCCAGTTTGACCAAGTGGAAAGCTGCTACCTGATGTCCGGCGCATACGACCTGCTCGTCATCGTCAACGCCGATAATCTTTACAAAGTGGCCAACTTCGTTCACAACCGCCTCGCGCGCATTGACGGGGTTTTGTCCACGGGCACGCACTTTATGCTCCGCGCCTACAAGGAATCCGGCTACGCGATTGCAGCCGCCGAAACGCCGGAACGCCTCCCCGTCACGCAGTAATAAGCGCTTAAAGCTCAGAGCTTCAGAATTTAAAGAGAGTTTATCCCAATGAGAGATTTTTTGGCTTCCCACGTTCGCACGATGCCTAAATCCGGCATCCGCGATTTCTTTGCGATTGTTTCCCAGATGAAAGACGCCGTTTCGCTCGGTATCGGCGAGCCGGACTTCGTCACGCCGTTCCACATCCGCGACGTCGCGATTTCCGCATTGGAACGTGGCCACACGAGCTACACCGACAACCGCGGCCTGATCACCCTGCGCAAGGAAATTTCCAAGTATGTTGCCGCCAATTACGGCGCGGAATACAATCCGGAAACGGAAATCATCACAACGGTCGGGGTTTCCGAAGCGCTTGACGCCGTACTTCGCGCGATTCTCAATCCGGGCGACAAGGTTATTTATCACGAACCCTGCTACGTTTCCTACTGCCCGTC
Organism: Candidatus Spyradenecus sp.; assembly: GCA_045651925.1. Lineage (GTDB taxonomy): Bacteria > Verrucomicrobiota > Verrucomicrobiia > Opitutales > UBA953 > Spyradosoma. Next base: position 32,702 of record JAZRTJ010000001.1, read on the forward strand.
GATCAAGCTCTGCCATGCGGAAGCCATCGCCGTCGAAACGAAGGCGGAAGACAAATTTGCCATCACGATCGAGGCGCTTCGCAAGGCCTGGCAGCCCGGCGTCAAAGCCCTGCTCATCAACTTCCCGACAAATCCGACCGGCGGGACAGCCTCGCGGGAGCTGCTCGAAGAAATCGCGAAGTTCGCCATCGAGAAGGACATGCTCGTCATTTCGGACGAAATTTATTCCGAGCTCACCTTCGACGGCAATCACACCTCCATCGTTTCGATTCCGGGCATGCGGGAGCGCACGGTTTTCCTGCACGGCTTCTCCAAGGCCT
>JAZRTJ010000002.1:0-21783 GCA_045651925.1 Candidatus Spyradenecus sp.
ACCGAGCGTCATGCTCGCCGGCTTTATTTTCTCCGTCGGCATCGGAGTCATTTCCGGAATCTTCCCTGCACTCCGCGCGTCCAGGCTCGACCCCATCGAAGCCCTCCGCTACGAATAGCGGCAACGCATAGGCAATCGGCCGATCGTCGGATTACGGAGCGGGCTCTTTTCAGAGTCCGCTCCTGCATTTAACGGCCTCCGGCAAAAGTCCGCCAGCGAACTAAAATCTTGCGAACAGGCGCGTCGAGTGGGAGAATTCCCGCATAATTCGCATAAAGACTATGAGTGCCTACGAAGTTCCCCAAATCACCGAAGCCGACACGCTCATCGAAAATCTCGGAGAATGCCGCTTCCCCTCGCCTTTCAAAAAAGAAAGCTATTCCGAGCAACTCTTCAAAACGGACGACGACCGTATTCTTTTCGACATCACCTACGCCGGCACGATGAAGGCCATCAAGGAAGGCCGTCCGTTGCCGTCTTTCGAAGCCGCCGGTCCGCGCGAATCCATCTTCTTTAATCCCGCCGAAACGAAGGTCGGGATTGTTACCTGCGGCGGGCTCTGCCCGGGCTTAAACGACGTTATCCGCAACCTTGTCATGGGCCTGCAGCATTCCTACGGCGTCTCCCGCATCTATGGTTTCCGCTACGGCTACGAAGGCCTCGTCTCCAAGTACGGCCACTCGCCGATGCTTTTAGACAGCGACGTTGTCTCGGACATTCACGCTCAAGGCGGCTCGATTCTCGCCAGCTCCCGCGGCCAACAGGACACGCCGACGCTCGTCGATACGCTGCAACGCATGGGCATCGACATCCTCTTCGTCGTCGGCGGAGACGGTACGCTCCGTGCCGCGAATGAAATTTCTCAGGAATGCAAACTGCGCAACCTGAAAAAATCCGTCATCGGGATTCCGAAAACCATCGACAACGACATCATCCTGCTCGACAAGAGCTTCGGTTTTGAATCCGCCGTTTCGGAAGCCGTTAAGGTCATCAACTGCGCGCACGTCGAAGCCAAGGGGGCTCCGCGCGGCATCGGGATTGTCAAGCTCATGGGCCGCGACTCCGGATTTATTGCCGCCTACGCCTCGCTCGCGAGCTCGGAAGCCAACTTCGTGCTCATTCCGGAAGTGCCGCTCAAACTCGACGGCCCGAACGGATTCCTGGCCAAGTTGCGCGAACGCATCACGACGAGCGACCACGCCGTTATCGTCGTCGCGGAAGGCGCCGGACAGGACTTGTTCAAGGACGTCAATCTCGGCACGGACGCTTCCGGTAACAAGCGCCACGCCGACATCGGAAAGTTCCTGCGCGACCGCATCAATGCGGACATGAAGGAACACGGCATCGAAACGTCGATTAAGTATATCGACCCGAGCTACATCATCCGAAGCATTCCGGCAAACGCCTACGATAATGCATACTGCTCGCACTTGGCGCATAATGCCGTCCACGCCGGTATGGCCGGAAAGACGGGCATGATTGTCGCGATGTGCCACCGCGTCCACGTCAACCTGCCGCTTTCGCTCATCGCGAAGGGCCGCAAGCGCGTCAACACGACCAGCGAGCTCTGGCGCGGCGTTCTTGAATGCACCGGTCAGCCGGCTTCGTGGGAATAATCTTCCCGCGAAACCGCCCTCGTTGCTTTCCTTTCACCCCTACCCCGTCTTTTCCCCGTGCCCGCCGAACCGCTCCCGTACCAAAAAAACCTGGAACGCATCAACCGGGTTTATTTCTCCGACCCGAGCCGCCGCCTCTCCTTCAAACGAGGCGAAGTCATCCTCCGCCAGAACGAAGCGAGCAAATTGCTCTTCCTCGTCGTCCGCGGCGATGTCGTCGCATATCAGCGGGATAATGACGCAGCCGACGGCGTGCGCTACGAAATTTTCCACGCCAGCGCCGGCTCTTATATCGGCATTCAAAGCTTCTTTTCTCAACGCTACGCCGTTTCTTCGGAAATCGTTGCGGAAACGGACGTCGAACTCGCCTACATCGACACGGAGGTCGCCGCCGTCGAACCCGAAATTTACGGGTCCCTCGTCGAGCAGTTTACGCCGGCGATGCTGCACGAACTTGCGGTAAGAAATTCCCGCATGTTTGAGCGCACCGTCGAAAAGGAAGCAGCCCTGAAACGCATGCACCGCGCGGAAATGTCCGCGACACTCGGCCAACTCGCGGCGGGGATTGCCCACGAACTCAATAACGCTGTCGGTGTGCTCGCCCGCAAGACGGACTTCGTTTTGGAATTTTTGGAATCGGCTCTCGCGGAACGCTCCGGCGAGCTTCTCGACATTTTCCGCCGCGGACTGAATTACTCCGCCGTCACCTCCAGCGAAGACATCCGCCGCCTCGCCCGCGAATTCGAAGCCGAATACGACCTTCCGCCGGACATCGCAAAGGTCCTCGTCCGCATCGCCGGGACGCGCGAAAACGCCAAAGCCCTCGGGAAAGATTTCATCGCCGGGCTCGCAAACTCCGCACGCTACTGGGAACTCGGACACGATCTGCACGACATGCGCGTCGCCGCCAAGCACGCCGCCAGCATCGTGCGCTCCGTCAAACTGCTCGGCGGCGGCGGGAACATCGTCCGAGAAGCCGGCACCAATGTCCACGAATCCCTCTGCGAAGCAATTGCCCTTTTGAAGACGCATCTGCGGGAAGTCCGCCTCGAAGCGCAAATCGGCGAAGCTCAGGACTGTCCGACAATTTGCGCAGACATGACCGAGCTCGTCCAAATCTGGGTCAACATCACCAAAAATGCCTGCGATGCCCTCAAGCTCGCTCAAACCCCGGATCCGCTCATCAAAATGCGCCTTCAGGTCGTCCCGACGGGCACCCTGCGCGGCTTCATCGCCGTCACCATCACCGACAACGGTCCCGGCGTTCCCGAAAGCCTCCACCAAAAAATCTTTCAACCCGATTTCACCACCAAGAAAAACGGCCTGCAATTCGGGCTCGGACTCGGTCTCGCCATCGTGCGGCGCATCGTCGATTCCTACGAAGGCGAAATTTCGCTCGAAAGCGTCCCCGGAAAGACAAGTTTTTGCATTCATCTGCCTTACAGCAAAACGAATACTTGAAATTTCCCGTAAACCGTCCGATTATTCTTTCAGTACCAGAAACACAAAAGCACTTATACTCCCATGGAAAAAATCAATATTATCTGCGTTGACGACCAAGCCGAAGTTTTGGACTCCGTCCTGCGCGATCTCCGTCCCCTCGCCAAATTCTTCCGCATCGAAGAATGCGAATCGGCCGCCGCCGTGCAAACGCTCCTCGACGAAATCGCAGACTCCGGCGACCAGCTCGGCCTCGTCATCTCCGACCACGTCATGCCGGGCAAAAACGGCGTCGACCTCCTCGGCGATATTTCCAAGGACGAACGTTTCGCGGGAACGCGAAAAATTCTCCTCACGGGTCAGGCAACGCACGCCGACACGATTCGCGCCGTCAACGAAGCCCACATCGACTCGTACTTTGAAAAGCCCTGGAAGCCGCACGAATTGCTCGCTCAGGCCAAGCACCTGTTGACCCTCTTCATCCTCGAAAAAGGCATCGCGCACGAAGATTTCATGCCGGTTCTCGACCAAAGCGTTCTGCTCGAAAAGCTCCGCCACGGCTAAAAACGGCGTTCTGCGGCACAAGCGCCGAACACTCCATTATCTTCAAAAAACGTTCCCGTAATTAATTTTCGCGGGAACGTTTTTTTGTGCTCACGTTGCGACCTCAAAAAATCGCTTGCCGTTTATCAAAAGTTTATCCATGCTTTCATTTCATACTTACTTAATAGGATATAAAAATGAAAGCCAATCAACGATTCGAAACCCTTCAAGTTCACGCCGGACAGGAAAACCCGGATTCCGCAACCGACGCACGCGCCGTCCCGATTTATGCCAGCACCTCGTTTGTCTTTCACGATGCGCAGGACGCAGCGGATCGCTTTGCCCTGCAAAAATCGGGAAATATTTACGGCCGTCTAACCAATCCGACACAGGACGTCTTTGAGCGCCGCATCGCCGCCCTCGAAGGCGGGAGTGCCGCACTTGCCGTCGCCTCCGGAGCTGCCGCCATCACCTACGCGATTCAAAACACCGCCCGAGCCGGGGATCACATTGTCGCCCAGCGCAACATCTACGGAGGCTCGTACAATCTTCTGGTCTACACGCTCCCGGAGTCGGGCATCACGGCTAGCTTCGTTGACCCGCTCACGGAAAGTTACGAAGACGCGATTCGCCCGAACACCAAAGCCATCTTCATCGAAAGCCTCGGCAATCCCAACAGCGACGTCTCCGACATCGCCGCCGTCGCCACCGTTGCGCGCCGGCATGGCATCCCGCTCATCGTCGATAATACCTTCGGCACGCCCTTTCTGATTCGCCCCTTCGAGCACGGAGCCAATGTCGTCGTCCACTCGGCGACGAAGTTCATCGGCGGACACGGCACGGCTATCGGCGGCGTCATCATCGACGGCGGAAACTTCGACTGGAGCGCGAACGGAAAATTCCCCGGACTTTCCGAACCGAACGCAAGCTACCACGGCATCACCTTCGCACAAGCCTGCGGAAATGCCGCTTACGTCACCAAGATTCGCGCAACCCTGCTCCGTGACACCGGATCGACCCTTTCGCCGTTCCACGCGTTCCTCTTCCTGCAAGGGCTGGAAACGCTCTCTCTGCGTATCGAACGGCACGTACAAAATGCGCTCAAGGTCGTGGAATTTCTCCGCAATCACCCGCAGGTCGAACGTGTCAACCACCCGTCAATTCCGGAATCGCCGACGCACGCGCTTTATCAGAAATACTTCCCGCAGGGGGCCGGCTCCATCTTTACCTTCGATATCCGCGGAGATGCGTCAACGGCCCGCGCCTTTATCGATAAATTAAAGCTCTTCTCCCTGCTCGCCAATGTCGCCGATGCCAAGTCGCTTGTCATCCACCCGGCATCGACAACGCACTCGCAGATGACGCGGGAAGAGCTGGAGGCCGTGGGCATCCGCCCGAACACCGTTCGCCTCTCCGTCGGCATTGAGCATATCGACGACATTCTTGCCGACCTTGCTCAGGCGCTCAATGCAATAACCTGAAGAAAATAAATGCGCCGGAACGAGGATTTGTTTACTGCGGCATAAAACATCAAGAACGTGAAAAATGTCTACAAGTACAAAGCAAAAAAGCACTCGAATTGCAAAGCTTCGTGCATACGAAATCGGAAATACACTTGAAGACGGATTATTAGGCGCGAGCAGCAATCTCGTAGAGCATTTTTCCCAAGCACTTAGCGGATTGACGCTCAACGACAGAAGATTGCCGCTGAACCCGGAAGAAGAAAATGGAGACGAGTATGTCTTGTCTCGGTTCGAGCATAGTAAAGTTGCCTTTTGGGGCACCCTTACACGTCTGAAAAATGCAGGGGCGGTTAAAATTTTAACGGAAGAAGAATTGAACCAAGCAGAGATTCGAATGCCGGAAAATCCCTCTGACAATCTCGCTTGTATCGAGCATTTCCACTTTGCTTTTAACAATAAATTTTTAGTTACGACTCTTCGCGGAAATGCAAGCCTTACCCCTTTGGAAAAGTATCTTTCCTATTTTTCGGAAGTAGACAAGGTGTCTTTGCGTCCCAAAATGCGCCGGCTTTCACTCGAAGATCTTGCCGGGATAAGCGAGATTCAGTTCTCGCCCAAAAAGAATTTTTCTCAAGAGGTCCAAAAAGAGCTTAGTCTTATCCCGGAAAATTTCCTAAAAAAATTCTTTCGGAAAGAAAAAGATGCAAACGAATTAAAGAGGGAGGTTGCGGAGATTACCTCAGCAAAGGTTGTTCTCTCGTTCAAAAAACCGTCAAATATGACTGATTGGAAGTATGAGCAGAGCATCGCGTCTATCTTGGGAAATATCGAAGCCCTCGAAAATATCACCTTCAGACACAAATCTCGCGGGATCATAGAGTCAAAAGAATTTCTGGAAATGAAAGAAGTAAGTGTCGCCGCAACACCGCTTGGCAATTTCAATGAGACAAAGATTTTTGGACTGCTCGTAAGATTTCTTAGTGAGCTAAGACCATGAAGCAGGTACTTAGTGTTTTGTCTTGGTTTTTAATCCCTATCATTATCTCGATAGCGATTGGGAGTTGTTGCCCGGCTAATCTTCATGGAAAAGTCTCTCAAGAATTCCTTTCGACTTTTTATTCTGTCTGCGGGATCATTTTTTCGATTACCGTAGGACTGCTACTTAACATGTCGTTCCCGGAAATACGAAACAGAGGATTTCGCGAGATGTTTCGTAGCCAAAATAGAAATTTACTGAACAAATTATTGACGACCTTTGTCATAACAACGACTGCGTTTGGCTTGGGGAAAATAGGGGCAATCGTTTCCTCATGGGTTATCGTAGTGGATTTTGGAATTCTTGCTCTTGCGGCCCTTGTATTTGAGCTTTACTACTTGATTCGCGCCCTCATATTCCTGCATAAATTTAATGTGGACATCTCCGATTGCATTTTAGAGGAAGCGCAGGAAGCTGAACGCCGAAAAGGCGACGCGAACGGGTAAAATAGCGTGCTCTTGTTTTGTCACGCGAAAGCCCCGATTTTACGCCATCCGCGGCTCGACCTCCACGATTCGCCGGGCTCGTCGCATTTTCAAAATATTCTTCGCCGAAGCCCAAATTGTCGGCAGGAGGCGAACATGCGTTCCCGCGCGTTCTTCCCAGCGTACGGGAATTTCGACCAGCGCCCCTTTCGCGTACCGCTCCGCAAGCAGTGCCAATTCGGCGCCCAGCGTAAATTGCTCGGCAACGAGTTTTCCCGCAATACTCTCGAACCAGCTTCGCCTCAAAAATTTAAAGCCGCAGGCGGAATCCGAAAAATGAGTTCCGAGGGCAAGATTCACGCAAATCGCATAAATACGGGAGACAATGCGGCGACGGCAGTTCCGCCCGGAAACACGGGCGCCGGGGAGATGCCGCGATCCCGAAACCAGCACGCAATCCGGATTTTCCCGCAAGATTTTCAGCGCCTCGGCAATATGCGCGGGATCGGTCGCCATATCGGCATCGCAGTAAGCGAGAATTGCGGCGGACGAGCTCGCCCACGCCAGCTTCAACGCTTCGGCAAGGCTCGGATCCGGCAAACGAATCACACGCGTTCCTGCGTATTGCCGTGCGAGGCGTTCGGCGATACGGGGGGTGGCATCGCAGGAACCGTTTTCCGCGATACAAATACGGACATCGGACAGACCATTGCCGTCTAGCCAATTCCGCAAAGTCAAGAAGCCCTGCTCTAAACGCAGGGCTTCGTTGTATGCGGGAACAACAATTTCGACCGAGTTATCCGACATCTTCGTACTTCGGGCACGGATTCCCGAACGGTTTTACTTAATACCGCTGGAGCCGTAACCACCGGCCCCGCGCTCCGTCGAAGAAAGCTCGTCCGCCTCGACGACGGCGACTTGCGGATACGGCATAATGATAATCTGGGCACAGCGCATACCGGCAGCGTAAAGCTTTTCCGCGGCGATCAAGGCTTCGTTTTCGCCTTCCGGGCAGACGTCCAGAATATCGAAAACCGCCATTACGTTTCCGCGGTAGCCGCTGTCGATTACTCCGACGCTGTTCGAGAGTCGGCAGAAAGTCTTTTGGACGGAGCTGCGCGGGAAAATCAGGCCGACGTGACCTTCGGGAATTTCCATCTGCAGACCGAAATCCACTTTAATTTTGCGCGGAGCGATAAATTCGGCGGAGACAGCGGTCAAATCCATGCCGGCATCGCCCGGTTTTGCATAACGCGGCACGACCGCATTCGGGTGCACTTTTTTAACTTTGAGAGTGATACTGTTCATCTTGAGGGAAACTTTACAAAAATTTAGCGTGAATTAAGAGAAAAAAGGCATAGGATATTTTTATGCAGAAAACGCTTACAAGTCTTGCCGCTCTCGCCGTGTCGGTATTTTTACTTTGCTCCTGTGCGACACCCCAGTCCGAACTGGATTCAACCGCCACCGCCGCAGACCTTGTTCCGGAGTCCGACTCGGAGCCGATTGCCGCATCCCTTGAAGCCTGCCGCTACGACGAAGCCCTCGCCCTTGCACTGAAGGAAAAAATGTACGGCGTTGCCAACTACATCGCCGAATGCGTCATGGAAACGCCTGAACTCATCACCTTCGTCGAAAAACACTATCCGAACGCGCCGAAAGAAAGCATGCCGACGGAGAATGATGCCGGCGAAATCGGTTGCGACGCAGATGAAATCGCCAACGAAATCCGCTACACGCTCGCTCGCCGCCTCATGCGGGAAAACCGTCCGCAAGATTCCCGAAAATACTTCCCGAAAGAATTACTTCCGACTTTCGACGCCTACGTCGAAGCCATTCGCCGCGGTTACAATTTTGAAGCCGACACCCTCTCCCGCGCCCGCGGATTCTGGGATGCGGCCATGATTGTGCGCGGTGACGGCGATGCCCTTTTCTCGCTATTCTCCGTACCGGAATTCGTCGCACAAAAAACGTTCGCCACGGAAGACGAACGCGAACGCGTCCTTTCTCGCGGCATTACGGAACCGGTCAGTACGATTCGCCTGCGTGCGGCCACCCTCGCGCGCTACGCCGCCGGGCTCTTACCGAACAACGACGAACGCACTGCCCGCCTGCTCTTTACCGCCGGGGTTTGGCTCCGCGCCCGCGACCCCGAAGCGGCCGACGATTTCTACAAAACGCTCGCCATCCGTTGCCCGAAAACCGAGGTCGGCAAGCGTTGCCTCGCGCTCCGCTGGTTCCCGACAGACGTGCCGTGGACACGTGAACAAGCCTGGGACGGCGTTCCCGAAACAGCGGAAAAACAAGGCGAATCCGCCGAATCCGGTGACGCGTAAGATGCCTTTTGACGCCCACGCGCATTTGCCGACGGCGGGGCCTTGCTGTGTTCCCGAGGGCTGGAGCGGAGTTGTCTGCGCCGTTCGGGAAAGCGAATTTGGGCGACTTGCCGCGCTTGCGGGAGCCAATGCCGGCGTAATTCCGGCCTTTGGTCTGCACCCGTGGTTTTTGCGGGAGCGCAGTTCGAACTGGCTCGCGACACTACGTTTTTTTCTCGAAAACACCCCGCGTGCCCAGCTCGGCGAAATCGGCTTGGATAAAATCCGTGCCGCCGAGGTACCGCTCGAAGAACAAACGGATGTTTTCCGCACTCAACTTCGCCTCGCTGCGGCACTGAACCTTCCCGCCCACCTTCACTGCGTCCGCGCCTGGGGCGAAATGATGAGCCTGATTCGCGCCGAAAAGCAGCTGCCGAAACTCCATTTCCACGCCTTTTCCGGCTCTGTCGAAATCGCGCGGGAGCTCTTGAAAACAGCGGACGTCACGTTTTCCTTTTCGCCGCAACAGCTTCGTTCCGACTCGGAAAAACTCCGCCGCGTGCGCGCAAGCCTCCCGCCGGAACGCCTTTTCGAAGAATCAGACGCCCCGCTCGGCGATTTTTAACCGACAAGATTTATAAAAGCAGTTATGGTCTTTGCTATGAGTAAAAAAATTGCGGTCACGGGCGGAGGAGGCTTTCTCGGAAGAGCCGTCATTCGCCAATGCCTTTCCCGAGGCTGGCAGGTACGTGCCGTCGGACGCAGCCCGCAGCCCGACCTTGCCGAAACGCCGGGCGTCGAATTCATCACGGCGGACATTGCGAAAAATCCCCGCAAGCTCGAGGAAATCTTTACCGGTGTCGACCTCGTTTTCCATGTCGCCGCCAAAGCCGGCGTCTGGGGCTCCCGCAAATCGTTTTTTGAAGCGAATGTGACGGGCACGCAAAATGTCATCGATGCCTGCCGCGCCGCCAAGGTTCCCCGCCTCGTTTACACGAGCACGCCGAGTGTCACCTTCAATGAATGCGAAATCGACGGCGGCGACGAAAGCCTCCCCTACTGTCAATCCAAGCTCAGCCACTACGCCGCGACCAAGGCCGAAGCCGAGCAACGCGTCCGCGCAGCTGACGACGCGACGCTTCACACCGTCTCGATTCGCCCGCATCTGATTTGGGGTCCCGGCGACCCGCACCTGATTCCGCGCGTCGTCGAACAGGCCGCCCAAAGCCGCCTGCGCATCGTCGGAAACGGGAAAAACAAAGTGGACCTGACCCACGTCGAAAACGCCGCCCACGCGCACCTGCTGGCTGCGGAATCGCTCTTCCGCGGCGAAACGCAGACTTGCGGAAAAGCCTATTTTGTCTCGGACGGCACACCCGTCGTACTCTGGGACTGGCTCAACGCCTTCCTCGAAGGCATCGGTCTGCCGCGCCTGCGCCCGGAAGCCGCAGTCCCCTTCAAAACCGCCTATTTCGCCGGAACGCTGCTCGAAGCATTTTGGAAAATTTTCGCCGTCTCGGGAGAACCGCCGATGACGCGCTTCGTTGCCTCGGAACTTGCTAAAAGCCACTGGTTCAAAATCGACGCGCTGCGCCGCGACCTGGGCTACGCGCCGATCGTCAATCCCGACGAGGCATTCTCGGATTTAGTCAACAGCTACAAAGGAAAATCATGATCGTCTCTCTGAACGGAAAACTCATCGAAGCGGGCATCTTCCGTGCCGTCATCGAATGCGCCGGCGTCGGCTACGAGGTGAACATTCCCGTTTCGACGGCGGAAAAGCTCCCGGATATCGGCGGTAACGTGCGCCTTTTCACCCTGCAAACCTTCCGTGAAGACGGCCAATCGCTCTACGGTTTTTCCACGGCGGAAGAGCGCGATTTCTTCAAGCTCCTGGTCGAAAAAGTCAGCGGCATCGGCCCCGGAACGGCCCTCAAAATCTTTTCCCGTCTCTCGTTGCCGGTTCTGCAAACGGCCATCCAAAACAGCGACATCGCCCAGCTTTCGCAATGCCCGGGCATCGGGAAAAAGACGGCGGAGCGCCTCGTCGTCGAGTTGCGCGACAAAATCGGAGTCGTCAAAAAATCCGCAAGCGCTCCGGCGCCGGGCGGGCTTGCAGGCGCCCCGGCGGCCACCGAAGCGCCTTCGGCTCAGGCGGATGCGGTCGCGGCCTTGGCGGCACTCGGCTTCAAGCTCGACCAAGCGGACAAAGCCGTTCGCCAGGCGATTCAAAAATGCGGCGCTTCGGCATCGACGGAAACGCTCGTCCGCGTCGCCCTCGGCAATTAGCGTCACCTTCCGCCCCCGCGGACAAGCGGGAGAAAACCGCAGAGCGGATAAACGGAAAGCCTTTCCCTGCGGCAAGGCGGCAGCTTAAATTTTGCGGTTAATCCCTTGCGGGAAGCGGCAAGAACCGTTAGGCTTCGCTCCTTATTTTCCAACCATTCAGCCCACCAGCAAACGATGTATCTGAAGCAGCTCGTCATCAACGGATTTAAAAGCTTTGCGGACCGCACGCGCGTCGATCTCCGTCCCGGAATCACGGCCATTGTCGGTCCGAACGGCTGCGGAAAGTCCAATATCGTGGACGCTATCCGTTGGGTGCTCGGCGAGCAAAGCGCGAAAGCTTTACGCGGCGGCTCGATGCATGACGTTATTTTTTCGGGGACGGATAAGCGCAAGCCGCTCCAATACTGCGAAGTGGAGCTGATTTTTGCCGACTGTGAAAAGGAGCTCGGTACGGCGTTTAACGAAGTCTCCATCGTCCGCCGCGTAGCCCGCGATGACTCTTCGGATTATTTTCTCAACGGGAAGCCCTGCCGACTGCGCGACATCCAGCGCCTGTTCATGGACACCGGTGTCGGACGCGTCTCGTACTCGTTCATGGTCCAAGGGCAAATCGACCAGATTCTTTCCGCAAATCCCTCGGAACGACGCACGCTTTTTGAAGAAGCGGCGGGAATCACGCGCTACAAAACGCAACGCAAGGAAGCGTTGGGGAAACTTGCGCTCGTTGACCAGAATCTCGCCCGCGTGACGGACCGTCTCGACGAACTTTCCCGCCAAATTGTTTCGCTCAAGCGCCAAGCCTCGAAGGCCTTGCGTTACAAGCGCATCAAGCATCGCCTGACCCACTTGGATTTGGCCTGTCAGGCGTTTTCATTTACAAAACACCGGGCGGCGATTTGCGATTTGGAAGCCCGCGCGGGCACGCTTCGCGAAACGGTCACGGCGCAACGCGAAAACCTGTCGGAGCGCGAACACGTGCTCGCCTCTTCGAAAGTCCAGCGCAGTATCCTTCACGAAAAAATCGAAAACGCGCAGCAGATGATTTTTGCTCTGCGTTCGGAAAAGGATAATGCCGAAGCGCAGATTCAGTTTTCTCAAGTGCGCTCGCAGGACTTGCGGGAACGCATTGCGGGCATCGAGCAGGAAATCGCCGCCATCAATCTCCGCCGCGAAGAGCTCGAAATGCGTATTCAGGGCGGCGGCGACACCAAGCTGCAGCACGCGGGCGACGTCGCCAACGCCGACGAAACTTTCCGCGTCCGCCAGCGCGAATTAGACGAAACGCTTGCACAGCTTGCCGCCTTGGAACGCGAAGTCGCGACCGCGCGCCAGGATTTGCTGATGAGCGAAAACGAAATTACGCGTTCCCGCTCAACGGTCACGAACATCGAAGTCGATCTACGCACCTCGGAAATCCGCCACGCCGAAATCGGCAATACGCTCGCTCAGTTGCGTGAAGAGCATCACGCCCTGGAATCGCGTTATCTGGAAGCCCAGGCACTCGCCGAATCCCGCCGCGCCGAACACGCCCAAGCCCAACAAAACGTCGAAGCCTCCCGCGAGCGCTCGAAGCAGCTTGCCGCGCGCTTCCGCGAACAGCAGCAGACCATTTCCCAGCTCGACCGCCAAGTCGCCCGCCTCTCGGCACAGGTGACCATGCTCGAGCAACTTCAGGCAAAATTTGAAGGCTTTTCCGCCGGAGCCAAAGCCATCCTCAAAGGCGAATTCGGCGAACTGGTTCCCGCCGGAGCAGCCAAGCCGCTCAACTCGATTCTCTCCGTCAAAGAAAACGTCTTCGCGCCCGCCGTCGAACTGCTGCTCGGCTCGGCAACCGAAACCCTTTTCCTTGCGGACAATTCCAAGCTCTTTGCCCTTTTGAACGAGCTCGGCGACCGCAATCTCGGACGCGCCGTCCTCGCCCTTCCCGCGGCGAACGCCCAAGCACAGCCGAGCGTCAATCTTCCGGACTTCCTGCGTCCGGCCGGCAAGCTCGTCGAAGCCAAAAATCCGGATTACGCCGACGCGCTGAACGGACTTTTCGACCGTTGCTTCGTTTGCGACGATGCTTTCCGTTTTTTGGAATTTTGGAAAACGAATCCGGATTTCGACTTCCTCCTCGTCGCCACACTCAACGGCGAACTCATCGACTGCCGCGGCCTGCTCTACACGCCGGCGGGCGATACGAAGAGTAATTCCGCCTTCCAGCGCGAAACCGAAATCCGTCAGTTACGGGAACGCCTCCACGCGGAAAACGATTTGCTGACGGAAGCCAATCAGCGCACGCTCGAAATTCAGGCGGAGATGGACGACGTCGAAGCCGAAACGGAGCAACTGCGCGTTTCCGCCGCCACGCTTGCACAGGAAATTTCCGCAATCGCCGCCGATGAACGCGCCGCCGAACGCGCGATGGAAAACAATCGCCTCGCCGTCGAACGTCAGGAAAAACTGCTCGCGGAATTTGAATATTCCCGCAATATCGCCATCGAAAAGATGGAAGCCGCGCGCAATATCCTCGAATCCGGGGAAACGCGTATCGCGGAAGCCAAAGAAGCCATCGCCGTCAAAGAAAGCCGAATCGCTGGCTTGCGCGCGGAAGCGGACGAACGCAAGGAAGCCGTCAACGAAATCCGCTTCGAACTCGCTCAGAAAAAGCAGCAGCTCGAAATGATCGAACGCGAAGTCGCGGAAATCCGCGCCCAGCTCGCCGAACTGCAGTCCCGTATCGATACGCGCGAAGGCGAAAAGCGCAATGCACTGGCACAAATCGACACCTTCTTCGAGCAGGCGGAAAGCGCGAAGGCCCGCGTCGCCCAACTCACGGAAACGCTCGAAGCCTCGGGCGGCGAACTCGAAAACCTGCGCAACGAACTCCAAAGCGTCGAAGCCCGTATCGAAGAACTCGACAGCGCCATGAACGGTGATCGCAACACGCTTCGGGAAAACGAAACACAGCTCTCGACCCTCGAAGTCAAACTCACCGAAGAAAGCTCGAAGTGTAGCTTCATCTCCGAAAAAATTTCGACCGAATATCAGCTCGACATCACCGCCATCGACTGGAAACAACAGCTCTGGCGCGCTGACGAAGAATTCGAAAGCAAGGTCCGCTTCGACGAGCTCGAAGACGATGAAAGCGGCGAAAACGAAATCCGCCCGAAAGCCCGACGCGAACGCGGTGAGCCGACGGAAGAAGACCTCGCCGCCATGGACGAAACCGACTGGCCGCCGCTCGTCCGCGAAGTCGCCGACCTGCGAGAACGCCTGCTCTCCATGGGCGCCGTCAACCACACCGCCATCGACGAATATTCCGACCTGCGCGAGCGCTACACCTTCCTCAAAAATCAGGCGGACGACTTGTGGAGTTCCAAAAACGAACTCGTCAAGGCTATCGACGAAATCAACACAACCTCGCAGAAGCTCTTTACGGACACCTTCGAGCAAATTCGCAAAAACTTCAAGTTTACCTTCGAACGCCTTTTCCACGGCGGCGAAAGCGATTTGCAACTCGTCCAAGCCGAGGATGTCCTCGACAGCGGCATCGAAATCATCGCCCGTCCGCCCGGAACCAAGTTACGCAGCATTTCCCTGCTCTCCGGCGGACAACGTACCATGACCGCCGTCGCCCTGCTCTTCGCCATCTACATGGTCAAGCCCTCGCCGTTCTGCGTGCTCGACGAACTCGATGCGCCGCTCGACGATGCCAACGTCGGACGCTTCACCGACATCGTCAAGGAATTCACGCGCTACTCACAGTTCCTCGTCGTCACGCACAACAAGCGTACCGTCTCCGCGGCAGGCACGATTTACGGGGTCACGATGCAGGAACGCGGTGTCACACAGCTCCTTTCGATGCGCTTCAACCGTGAAAGCGGCGACACCGAAACGACCGGCACCGTCACCGAATCCACCACCCTCGGCAAAGGCGGCGCCTTCTCCATGGCGCGATAAGCCTTGAAAAGAAAGAAATGAAGTTTGCCTTGCCAAAGAATCATTCGACTTAACTACTTGGAAACATACAGGCGAATGGGAAAAATCATACGTCGGACAAAGCCTGGAAAAATTTATCAGCGACTTAGCCATAGAGGAAGATGATCCGCCAATCACTCAGTAGGAAAGTTCCCCCACATGAAGATTAAGTTTATGATTTATACGCTCGTATTCGGGCTTGGACTTGGAATAGGAATTGCCTTCTCATACGCGTATTTCACCATAAATTGCAATGCAATCGCCCTCAATCTTTCCGGGATTGCTTCGAATCTGAAAGACACAACTGATCCGAATCTTAGGCAAAAAAAGCTCGATTTCATCTGCTCGAAAATCCGCTTTACGCTCAACGTAAATTATTGGACCGACGTAAATGACGAACTGAAGAGAATAAATTGCACACCGGAGCCATACGGGAATGAAGAAAATTAACAATACGGAGTAGCGCACAAAGCGGAAATCGCGTTTTTTTGTTTCGCGTTCCCGCTTAGGAATGCGTATTTTTTCAGATTCACACTTTTTGACTTTATGAGCGACGAACAGAAAAAATCAGGAAACTCTCTTGCGGATATTTCGCACGACCTTTTTGCCGTACGCATGGAAAAGCTCAACCAGCTTCGCGCCGCGGGCGAAGACCCGTTCCGCGCCAACTGGAATCAGACGCATACGTCCAAAGACTGCGTTGCCGTGATGCAACCCGCCATTGATGCCGCCAAAGCTGCGGGCACGGATATCCACGAAATTCCGTCCACGACCGAAGAAGTTTCCGTCGCCGGACGCGTCATCGCCATCCGCGTCATGGGCAAGGCCAGCTTCATGAAGCTGCTCGACCGCGACGGGGTACAGCAGGTTTACATTACGCGCGACCTCCTCGGCGAAGAACGCTACAACAAGCATTTTAAGAAGATGATCGACATCGGCGACTTTGTCGGCGTCCGCGGCGAATTGTTCGTCACGAAGACCGGCGAAGTCACCGTCCGCGCGCGTGCTTACGAGCTCGTCGCCAAGGCGCTTCGCCCGCTTCCGGAAAAGTGGCACGGCATCACGGACGAAGAACAGGTTTCCCGCCAGCGCTACCTCGACCTCATTGCGAACGCGGATTCGAAAAAGCGCCTGCTGCAGCGCTCGCAGATTATCGCCGAAATCCGCAAGTTCCTCTGGGAACGCGACTTCGTCGAAGTCGAAACGCCCTCCCTGCACCCGATTGCCGGCGGGGCGGCGGCACGTCCGTTCATCACGCATTTCAACGCGCTCGACTGCGAATTTTTCCTGCGTATTGCGCTTGAGCTTCACCTGAAGCGCTGCCTCGTCGGCGGGATCGAACGTGTCTTCGAAATCGGCCGTGTTTTCCGCAACGAAGGTATCGACCGCCGCCACAATCCGGAATTCACGATGATGGAAATCTATCAGGCGTATTCCGATTACGAAGGCATGATGACGCTCATTCGCGAGCTCATCCAGCACCTTTGCAAAACCGTCATCGGCACGACGACGATTACGCGTTACGACGGGCAGGTCATCGAGCTCGGCGGCGAATGGCGCGTTGCCGATTACAAGGACCTCGTGCGCGAACGCACCGGCCGCGCCGACTGGTTTGAACTTTCCAAGGCGGAAAAAATCGCCGAATGCCGTCGCATGGCGGACGAAATCCGTGCCCAGGCCAAGGCGGAAGCCGAAGCCCGCGGCGAAGAGCTCAAGAACAAGGACCTCATGGTTCCGGATCCGCGCGAAGACTGGGAAGACTATGAAGTCACGAATGAAGTTTACGGCAAGCTCATCGAGCCGAACCTGATTCAGCCGACCTTCGTCACGCACATCATGAAGGAACTCTGCCCGCTCGCGAAGATTAACGAAAAGGACCCGAGCGTCATCGATGTTTTCGAGCTCTGCATCAACGGTCAGGAAATCGCACCCGCATACTCCGAACAAAACGACCCGATCACGCAGCGCACGATGTTCGAACTCCAAGCCGGAGAAGAACAGCAGAAGATCGACCAGGACTTCCTCGTCGCGATGGAACACGGCATGCCGCCCGCCGGCGGTATGGGTGTCGGTATCGACCGACTCTGCATGCTCCTCACGGGTTGCGCGAACATCCGCGAAACGATTCTCTTCCCGACGCTCAAGCCGGACTACGTTTCCGGTCCGCAGAAGAAGGAAGAAAAAGCCTAAGCCAATTTTTATCTAACCATCTAAAATGAGTAACGATAACACGTCTCCTCTTTCAACCTGGGCCCAGAACATCGCCCCGTCTCCGACGCTCGCAGTCGATGCCAAGGCCAAAGCCCTCAAGGCCGCCGGCAAGGACGTCTGCGGCTTCGGCGCCGGCGAGCCGGACTTCGACACGCCGAAATTCATCTGCGACGCCGCCGCCAAAGCGCTCGCGGAAGGCAAAACCCGCTACGTTCCGACGCCGGGCATCCTCCCGTTGCGTAAGGCGATTGCCGCCGACTACACCGCCAAAGGCTTTAAGAACATCGACGAAACCTGCGTCGTGCTCAGCCCGGGCGGAAAAATGTCGTGCTACCTTTCGATTCTGGCGCTCATCAGCCCCGGCGACGAAGTGATTATTCCCGCGCCGTACTGGGTCAGCTATCCGGAAATGGTTAAGCTCGCCGGCGGAAACGTCAAAATCCTCCGAGCCGACGACTCGACGGGCTTTAAGATTTCGCCCGAACAGCTCAGCGCCGCGATTACGCCGAAGACCAAGCTCCTGATCCTGACCTCTCCGTCCAATCCGACGGGTGCGGTTTACACGCGCGCCGAACTCGAAGCGCTCGTCAAGATTGCCGTTGACGCCGGAGTTTACATCCTTTCCGACGAAATCTACTCTTCGCTCACCTACGACGGAGCGGAAGCGGCTTCTCCCGCGACGTTCTCCGACGAAGCGGCGCAATACGTTGTCACGGCCTCGGGTTTTGCGAAGGCCTACGCGATGACGGGCTGGCGTCTCGGCATCACGGTCGCTCCGAAAGCGATTGCAGGTGCGGTTTCCAAGCTCCAGAGCCAGATGTCCTCGAACTGCACGACCTTCGCCCAGTACGGTGCGCTCGCCGTTTACGAGCAGCCGGAACTCGCGAAGCAGGCGCTCGCGGAAATGCTCGTCCACTTCGACCGCCGCCGCAAGATGCTCTGCGATGCGCTCAATGCCATCCCGGGTATTACCTGCTACCGCTCGCAAGGCGCGTTCTACCTTTTCCCGAACATCGAAGCCTTCGGCATGAGCTCTGCGGAATTCGCGGAAAAGCTCCTCGAGGAAGAACTCGTCGCCGTCGTTCCCGGTTCGGCATTCGGCGCGGAAGGTTACATCCGCCTCAGCTACGCGACTGCGGATGAAACGATCCTGAAGGGCGTCGAACGCATCGCAAAGTTCTGCGCGCGCTACAAGAAATAATTCACCCATCACGGGTCGCCGGCGGATTGCGGGAAACGTTCCGCTCCGCCGGCAGCCCTTAATCCCTTATCCCTGAAAAATCATGGCCGGTGTAGGCAAACTCCTCAAACAAGCACAAAAGATGCAAAAGAAAATCGAAGAGACGACGCAAGCGCTCTTCGAAGAAACGATTGAAATTTCGCACGGCGGCGGCGCCGTCAAGCTCGTCATGAACGGGCACAGCGAATTGCAATCGATCGAATTCGATCCCGAATTCCTCAAGGAAGACAAGGCGACGATTGAAGCAACGATTCTCGCCGCGGTCCGCGAAGCGACGGAAAAGACGAAGGCGCTTCACAAAG
The DNA here is from genome assembly GCA_045651925.1 of Candidatus Spyradenecus sp. Lineage (GTDB taxonomy): Bacteria > Verrucomicrobiota > Verrucomicrobiia > Opitutales > UBA953 > Spyradosoma. The sequence continues at coordinate 18,844 of JAZRTJ010000002.1, forward strand.
AACGTATGCAGTCCGCCACGGCCGGCTTTACGCTCGGCATGGGAATGTAATTGCGATGTCCCTGTTCGACGAGGCTCGTGCCGCGCTGAAACGGCTTCCCGGACTCGGGTTCCGTTCGGCCGAACGCATCGCGTTGCATTTACTCGTCGAACATCCGGAAAATCTTCCCGCCCTGTTGACAATCCTTGCGGAAGCGGCGCAGAAAATTACGCGCTGCCGCAAGTGCGGGAATCTTGCTGAAGGCGATGCACTTTGTCCGGTCTGCGCGGACGAACGTCGCGACACCGCGCGCGTCTGCGTGGTTGAACAGGTTCCCGACCTCATGGCGATTGAGCGTGCGGGAACGTATTCCGGAAGCTATCACGTGCTTCACGGAAGACTTTCGCCGATTCGCGGCGTCGGCCCCGAACAGCTCAATTTCGCCGCTCTCGAAGCCCGCCTCGCCGAAGGCGGAATCGAAGAAATTATTTTAGCCCTCGCCAACGATATCGAAGGCGAAGCCACCTGCCACTACATCCGCGAGATGATGCAGAAAAGCTTTCCGCAGGTGAAAGTGTCGCGCATCGGATTCGGGCTTCCCTCCGGTGCCACCTTAAATTACACCGATCCGGCGACTCTGAAAAATGCTCTGGAGTCCCGACGCTCATTCTAAGATGTTGGATTTCATCGAACAATTCTGGCTGCAAAAAGCACGAAGCGCCCTCCGTGTTCCCGCCGAAACTCCGACGGAAGAGCTTTTGGAAAAAGTCCGTCCCTGCGTTGCCGAATTGAGCGATCTTTTTACCGTCGCACGTCCCGAAAAATTTCGTGACTACATGAGCGACGCCCGACTGCTCGCCGCCTACGGACTTTTTTTCTTTCCGCAGAGCTTCGCACGAGCCGACTTCACCGTCCGACGCCTGCTCGGCTTCTACGGCCGCAGTCCGGAAAACGCCGACAAGCCCCTAAGCATCCTCGACCTCGGCAGCGGCGCCTCGCCCTGCGGCCTCGCCCTCGCCGGCGCCCTGCAGGAACGTTTTCCGCAAGCCGACATCGAACTCACCGCCGTGGACCGCTCCCGCGCCGCCCTCGACGCCATCCCTCTGCCCGGGAAAACACGGATTAAAGTGAAAACCGAATGCGCCGACCTGCGAAACTTCGCCGGCACGCAGCATGCGTTTGACTTCATCGTACTCGGCTGGTCGCTGAACGAAATCATCCCTGCCACCACCCCCGATGCCGTTGAAAAAGCCCTCGTTTTCCTGAAAAAGCTCGCCAATTCACTCAAGCCGACCGGCACCCTCCTGATCTTGGAACCGGCCCTGAAGGAAACGACGGAACGCCTTCAGCGCGTCAGCGACTACTTTGCCCGCTCACCCGGCCTCCCCTTCCATCGCCTCGCGCCGGAACTCGGCAATCACGAGGATCCGCTTCTGGCGGAAGGCGGTATTTCGTGGAACCACGAAGTACGCCGCTGGACGGCCCCCGCCTCGCTCGAATTTATCAATCGGAAACTCTTCCGGGAAATTCAGGTGCTTAAATTCTCTTGGTGTGCCCTCGGGAAAACACAGGCAACGCTCGCCGTCGAAGCCGCCCGAATGCCGTCCCTCCTACGGCTGATTTCCCCGATGGAAATGACAAAAACGGCCCTGCGCTTCTCCGCCGTGGATGCCTCCGGCACGAAAAAGAACGTCGAAATCCCCGTCCGCGGCCTCTCCAAAAGCGAATGTAAAAAAATGGCTGCGGCCTGGGAACGCGGAGACATCGCCGCCGTCACGGGCGAACTCATGCCGCTGGGCACTCCCGCCTGCTTCCGCCTCGCCGGAACACTCGAAAAAATCCTTTAGCTCCCATGTCTCTCCGCGAACAACGCAGCCGTATTCGCAGTATGCGGGAACGCAAACTCGGGCTCGTCATTGTCTTCGCGCTTTTGGTTTTTCTCGGATTTATCCTGTGGAATTGGATCGAAACCTGCTACCGGCGCCGCCAGCTCTTCGACCTTTACTTTCCCGTAACCGTACAGGGACTTTCCGTCGGTGCCAATGTCATCATCGACGGGCGTAAAATCGGCCAAGTCGAATCCATCCGCTTACAGGACATTGCGCCGCAGGATCCCCGCCGAAACTACGTCGTCGTCACCGTTTACGCCGACTTGCGCCAACTTTGGAATCTTCCCGGGAAAATCGACAGCGAGAGCTACCGCGAATCCGTCGAAAAACAGATCGAATACGGCCTGAGGGCCCGCCTCCGCCTACCCTCGCTGATTGCCGACGGCCTTTGCGTCGAATTCTTTTACGACCGGAGCAAACCCGCTTTCTTCGCCGACGACCCGCTCTGCGAAAATATCGAAATTCCGACCTTTTCGAGATCGCTTTCGCAATATATCGACCAAATTAACGCCCGCATCGAAGAATATCGCCTGAAAGAGCTCTCGGAAAAGCTGCTCTCCGCCGAAGACAGACTGCGTAGCCTCAACAAGCAGCTGCAACAAACGGATTTCAACGCGCTCAACGAGACGCTCGTCTCCAAGAGCGGAAAATTGCGCCAACAACTCGAATCCGAATCGTTGCGCCTCGAGCTCGACAGCTTCAACGTCGCAATCGAACGCTTCTCCCGAGCCGTCGCAGACGGCAACCAAAACGCCGAAAACACTTTTAACGAGTGCTCGGAAAAGCTCAAAACGCTTGCCGAACAACTCGAAGCTCCGGATTCCGTTCTGAACAAGCTCCAAGATTTCGACCTCACCTTCCTCTCCGAGCTCAACGAAACCCTAAAACGCTACCGCGACAGCCTCAACGCGTACAAGGGGGCAAAGATTAAAGATTAGAGCTTAAAGAAAGAATGGCTCAGTCAGACATAGGTAACACTTTAGAGTCAGACATAGGTTACACTTCTAAGGTTACAGAGAGACTACAAGGTTGGGGATTGGAAGCAAGACTTTGAGTTGTCGAAGAAGAATCC
>JAZRTJ010000003.1:0-20679 GCA_045651925.1 Candidatus Spyradenecus sp.
AGCGTGCGAAACCAGTTTATCATGACCCCTCCAAGCAATTGTCACAGAATTGTTACAAAATGTAATCACTCCAAAAAACCCCCAAACACCCCGCAAACCCGCATCAATAAAGGCTTAGACACCGAAATCGCCTCCAATCCCGAAGCCCTCGAAACAAAAAAATTAAAAAAAATAATTTTTTTGTAACAATTTTCCGGTAATTTTGGGGCGGTGTAGCCAGGAATTATTTTGTGGTACTAAAACTTGCGGCGCAGGTGCGCGGGAGGCTCGCCAACGGCGAATTATCAGGCTTCGCAGTTCGGGCGGGCGATAATCCCGGGAAAGGGTTCTGCGGGGAAAAGCGTCTCCGCACGCGTTCCCGCCAGCAAAAACGATTCGGCGATTTTCAAAATTTCCGACGGTGTTCCGGCGCGGCGGACAGCGTAGAGGAAGGTCCCCTCGGCATCGACTCCCGTCCCGATAAAATTCAAAAACTTCTTCATGCGCGCAGCAACGCGCTCCGGTTGATCGCCCGGGAGGGCAACACATTTTTCCAATGCGCGAATGTATTCGAAGACATCGGCAAGGCGCGGGGCAAAAACCGTTTTGCGCCCTTCCCGCATTTCGCGAAGGCTACGGAAAATCCACGGGTTGCGAATCGCGTGACGCCCGATCATCCAACCGGCACAAGCCGTTGCTTCGCGCACGCGCAATGCCTTTTCAACGGACGAGATTTCCCCGTTTGCTACGACCGGACAAGCGGATTCTTTGACGGCGAGGGCGATCGCGTCGTAATCCACCGGACTGCGGTAGAGCCCGCGCACCGTGCGTCCGTGAACGGCGAGCAAATCAATGCCATTTTCCCGCACCAATTCCAAGAGGCGCGGGAGCGGGCTCGCATCTTCAAATCCGATACGGCACTTCACAGTAAACTTTTTCCCGAATTCGGAGCAAAGCTCCCGCAAGGCCGGAAGGATCTTCGCCACCTGCGGCAAGTCCCGCAACAGGCCGCCGCCGACATTTTTTTTGAAGACCTTGGGAGCCGGGCAACCGAGATTCAAGTCGATTCCCGCGATATTAAAACGGCTCAGTGCCTGACGCGCGATACGCTGCAGGGCCGGAACATCTTCGCCGATGAGCTGGAGAAAGAGCGGGATGTCCGCCGGAGCATGCTCAAGACAGTCGGCAATATCGTCGTCGATAATCGAAGTCGCATGTACGCGCAGAAATTCCGTCACGAAATAATCCGGCGCGCTCTGTAGGGTCTCCGCGAGCAGGCGCATGAACGGGAGTGTCGTCACGTCCTGCATCGGCGCCAATGCAGTCACGGGTTCGCCGCGCTTAAAAGCTTCGTCGAGACATTCCATCAGAGGGACGGGCCCTTGTTTTTCCGATCACGTTTTTGGGCGCGCTTAAGTAGCGGCGTGGCGTCTTCGACCGTATCGTACACCTTGCGGGCGATGAAGACATTCGCCCGGCACAAAAAGGATTGGAGCAAGGCATCGGAGGGACGTGCATCAAGTTCCAAGGCTTTTTTCCCGAGTTCGTTTTCCATTGAATAAACGAGTCGCGCGAAATAAATCCCGTCGCGGTAATCCGTGATGAAGACGGCATCGAGGCGAATTTCAAATCCCCGGCACAGCGCGTGCAGCAACTCGTAGGTCTGCGGACGCGGAAAAGCGCGCCCGTGCATCGCCTGCGTGGCGATTTCGGCAAAGGCGGCATCCGTCTGCATGAGCAGGGTTTTCCCCGCGCAAATAAGGAAAACCGCCGTCGAATCCTTCATCGGACAGACGCATAGATTTTGTAATTCGACAAAATCCGCTTCGTTCATGGAAATAACTTAAAACTGAAAAATGAAACGTGATGCGGCGGCGCCAACGGCATCTTGCCGGAAAATCAGACGCGGCGGCGCGGCGGCTTCTTTTCTTTTTCCTTTTCCTTATTCTTGTCCTGACGGCCCTTCGGCTTTTTGTCTTCCGTTTTCGGCGGAGGCGGCGGCGCGCTCACGACATTGGCCTGGCGGAATTGGAGGCGCGGCGTCCCGTCATCGGAAACTTCTCCGGGAAGGACGAAGAGCACCGAGCGCGTTGTTTCGCGGAAAATCGCCGACGAGGCATAGGCCATTTTCCAGCCGGAAGCCTCTTCGGACGAGGGCACGGCGGCGCGGACATTGAGGACGGTACGGGATTTGACCGGCTTGGTGACCCAACGCCCGGCGACGGGCAACTGGGCGGACTGCGGCGGAACGGATGCAGTCTTGCCTTTGGGTGCAGCCAAACCGAAGTTAACCGGAGTGCGCGTCATATTCAAAATCATCATGGACCCCATGGGGAATGCGTCAGCGCTGAAGTCGAAAACTACGGGCTTGGCGGTCTGAATATTCCCCGGAATCAGCACGCCGACGTCGCGCATGCCGGCCGGAATATTAATCTTTGCGTGCGGCACATATTCGAGTTCCGTACCGCGCACGCCCTCTTCCTTGCGTTTGAGCATTTCCTGCTCGGTCGCCTTGCGGTAGAGCACAAGGGGCAAGGGTCCGCGGTAGTCGTACGCACGCACGAAGGCCATTTCCGTAACGATAAAGGGCTTGAATTCGCGGCCGTCCTTGTAGAAGAGGGCCTCTTTGTCCGCCTGTCCGGCCTGCGTCCAGTAGGTGCAACGCAGGATGATGCTCGCATGGCGTTCGACATCCGCAGACGCTGTGCGGGAACGCTGTTGGGCTTCCGAAACGACAGCCGTCCCCGCAAACGCGAGCATACAGGCTGCAAAGAGAGAAATGTGCTTCAGCATGTTAAAACAAGGGGGATTGAAAAATGGCCTAGAGTTTACGGGCGCGGAACGACGCGAGCAAGAATGAAAAGCGGCGGCGCGGCGGCGAACGCTTACTCGAAAGGACGGATCAGCACGTCGATCAGATCCCTGGAAAAACGCAGGTATTTCTGATGCGGAAGCGCGGAAAGAAATTCGCGTCCGTAGGCTTTGTTGACGACGCGCGAGTCCGTCAAAACCAAGCGTCCGCGATCGCTTGCCTTGCGAATCAGGCGGCCGATACCTTGGCGGAACTGGAGGACGGCATCCGGAAGCGACATTTCAAAAAAGGGTTTTCCGCCCTGCTCTTTAATCCATTCCATACGCGCTTCGACGAGCGGGACGGAGGGATTGGCGAAGGGCAAACGCGGAACAATGACCTGCGAAAGCGCCTCGCCCGGCACATCGATTCCCGTCCAAAAACTCTGGTTGCCGATGAGCACGCCGTTCCCGCAGGCGACAAAACGCCGCGTCATTTCCTGGCGCATCAGGCCCTCGCCCTGAACGAACACTTCCCGCGAATCGCCCAAGCGGGCGCGCAGGGCTTCCGCCAGCTTCGCGCAAAAATCGAAGCTCGTGCACAAAATCAGCGTTCCGCCGGCGGGAAGCATGTTCACGCAGTGTTCGGCGACGAGTGCGTTGTATTCGACGTTCCGGAGGAGATTCTCGCCGCGGTCCGGCTCCGGGCAATCCGTGGCTACGAAAATCTCCATGTTGTTCACGTAGTCGAACGGCGATGCCTCGCACTGCGATCGCACGGGATTTTCGCCGAGATTGGCCCCGCAACAGCGCATGAAACGCGACATGTCTTTTTTGTTATTCGTCAGCGTCGCGCTCGAAAGCACGGCACAGGTACCGCGACCGAAAAGTGCGTCGGCCAGCTGCGGAGCAACGTCAATCGGCGCGCCGGAAAGCGTGACGATGCGGCGTTTACCCGCGCTAACTTCCGCCCAGTACACGTATTTGGGTGCTCGTCTCAACTCCAAGCATTCGCGGATGGCGAGACGGTACGCTTGGAGCTTTTCCGAAAAATCGTTGATCTCGTCTTTCGCCGTTGCCCGTTCTTCAACTTGAGCGATTGCCCGTAGCCGGTTTTCCAGATTGCCGAGCGGAATTTCGCAGACGTTCTGTGCCCAGTCACGGTCGCGGAAACGGCAGGTTTGATTTTTCCCGAGAACGCGGAAACGGATGTCGTTGAAAAACACTTCCGTCGCGTCTTTGGCTTCCGCGATGAACGCGTGAATTTCTTTCGGCTTGTACGGGAAAAGAATCCCGCCTTTTTTGCAGGCGGAGAAGACCTGAGAAAGCAGTCGCTGCAAGCCGTAGGAGCTTGCTTCAATGCCGAAATAATCCGTCGCGATGTCGGGAACGCGGTGGGCTTCGTCCAGAACAATAAAGTCATTCGGATAAAGCACGCCGGGCGTATCGCCGTGCGGCGCCGCCCCCGCTCCAATAAGCGAAAACAGCAGACTGTGATTGACGATGACGAGATTGGCTTCGTCGAGCGCCGATTTCGCACGACGGTGGGCACAGTTCTTCGGCGTGCAATTCTTGCGGGAACAGGCGCGGGAGTCGGCGTTGACCAAGTCCCAAACCTCATCGCTGACACGTTGCGGCAAGTGTTCCCGCACGCCGGAGCAACCCGGTTCCGCCCACCAGTCGCGAATCATTTTTAATTCCTGAGCTTCCGCCGAACCGTCGCTGCCGTCGAAAATCCCTTCTCGCCGGCGAAGCGCTTCCGCGAGTCGCGTGCCGCAGAGATAATTCGCCCGGCCGATCATGAGAACAACCTTGAACGCTGCAAATTCCGCCAGCTCGGGAACGTTTTCAAAAAGCTCCCGACAAAGCGCCAGGTCCTTTTTCAGAATCTGTTCCTGTAGCGGAATCGTGTGCGTGGAAACGACGAACTTCTTTTGGGAAAGTTTGGAAAAAATCAGTCCCGGAATCAGGTACGCAAGGCTTTTCCCGACTCCCGTCCCCGCCTCAAAAAGCAACGAGGACGTCTCAACAAAGGCCCCGGCGACGGCTTCGGCCATCCGCGTCTGTTGCGGGCGGTTTTCCATCCGCATGCGCTTTTGAAGCCAACCGTTCGCGCGGAAGACCTTTTCCGTCAACGCAAGCACCGGCGACGCATATTCGCCGAATTGCGCCGTCATCGTACTTGCGTAGTCCTCGGGGAAACCCACCATCGTCCTGCAGGGCGAGTCGCGTTAGAACGTAAAATTCACGCCGACGTCCGCCCGATGTTCTTCGTGGCCGGAACGCAGAATCGCCGAGAATCCGGTGTAAAGCGAAAGGCGGGAATTCACGCGGTAATTGAGATTGGCGCCGAGTTCGAGGGACGAACGTTTGGCTTCTCGGGAACTCAAAGTAAGCTCGGAAAGCGTCGAATCCTGGTACGCATCGACACGAATGATACCGTCACCCACGTCCTGATTCAATGCGGCCGAAAGCGTGAATTGCAGGGAATCGGCAGGCAGGAACGCAGCCTCGAGCCCGAGAGTTCCGCGTGCGGCAAAGCTATCGGCCGCGTCAACGCGCAACGCCTCGGCGGAACCGCTTTCGGCAAAGCTGTCCGTACGCGAATACGCGAGGCGGAGAGCCGCAAACTGGCGGATTTCGCACCAGGATTCGGGGCGGAAAGTGATGCCGCCCTCAGCGAGGAACGCGACTTGCCAGGAATTAAAATCGGCTTCGACGGCGCCGCGCTCGGAGGCATTCGTCGTGTACGCTCCGGCGATCGCCAAAGTCCCGTCGGTGTCGATACCGACATAGCGGTAATAGCCCATCAGTTCGTAAGCATCGATGTCGATTTGATGCGCATTTGCGCCGCTGTGCTTCATGCGGGAATGGTTGTAGCCAAAAACCGAACCGAGCTCGCAGTCATCGCTGACGGTGAGACTCGTTCCGAACAGGGAGCCCCATGCATTGATATCGTAATCCGGGTGCGCTTCGCTTGCCTTGGCGTGTGTGCGGCCGTACTGAGCCTGCACCCAAACATTGTTCATGAGCGCGTTCGTCGTACGTGCGGCTTCGCCCGGTGCCGATTCATCTGCGGCGGGCAGGCTCGGCTTGTCGTCGGAAGGATTGAAGCGGTTTTTGCGCTCCAGATAATTACGCATGTAGCGGGAAATCTTTTTTTCCTCGCCGAAAACGGAAGGACGAATCGACGCCGTTTTTCCGTGAAGGAGACCCGCGCGCATGAAATCGTAGAGGCGGAAAATGTTTTCCCGTACGAGATCGCCGTAGAGCGTCGTCTCGATTTCGCGCCCGTTCAGTCCCAAGAAAACGTAGGTGTCGAGCGCATCATTCCAAACAATGCGGTCCGTAATCGAATTGGACGCGGTATCCGTAATTTTTACCGCATCGAGTTGGCCGTTTTTCAAACCGATCAGGGCGGAGAATTCTTCGCCGACGGCGTAGTCTTCGGGCGTGATGACGAGTGTACCGTTCAGGGAAAGCGCACCGGCATCGGCTGCTATCTTCGAAAAATCCAAGGATGCGCCCGGATTAACGACCAGCGTTCCCGCGTCCGTCTGCGTGAAAGTGCTTCCGGATTCGAGGACGGAATTGCCCGTGAGCGTCAGCTTCCCCGCATTCGTGATATCGCCGGTAAAGCGCGTGGCTCCCTCAAAAATAACTTGTCCGGCAACTTCATTTTTGAAGCTTCCCGCCGTTGAAAGATAAGCGCCTTGGCTCAGGGTCAGGCGACCCGCATTGGAAATATCGCCGGAGACAAAGCTCGTCCCGGAGAACGTCGTGCGATCCGTCGCGCCGACGGAAACGTTGCCTTCGATGCGTGCAATTGAAATATTGCCCGGCCCGGAGACATCACCCTGCAACGTGCCCTCGCCGCTCAGATTCGCGGAAGCATAATTTTGAAGGCTGATTGAGGCGTCGAGCGTCGTTCCCGCCAGAAGCTTCAAGTCGCCGTTGAGCGAAATCTTCTGCGGCGTCGCCACGCCTTCGTCGTCAACGCTATCCGCCAGGCGGATGAATTGCGCGGTTTTGCCGTCGCCGAGCGTTGCGCTCGAAGAGATGCTGAGAGTTTTAAGAACCAGCGGATTGCCTGCAGAAGTCCCGGATGCGGAAAGCGTCCCTGCGTCGATAACAACATTTTCGTAGCTCAGTCCGCCGAGATCCAGCGAGGTGCCGGAAGCGATGAAAATCCCGCCTTCGATTTTAATTTCCGGGGCGACGGTGAATTGTGACGCGACGACTTTTTTGTTTTCGGCGTCGTAATAAGCATTGAACGCAATCGTATCGTTTTTCTCGGTTTTATCGAGCAGCACGAGCGTTCCCGCGCCTTCGACTGCGAGGGTCAAACCCGTCTCGGGATGGGTTGCCGTCAGCGCATTCAAAAGCAGGCGCGTACCCTCGGCAACGGTCAGCGTCCCGGATTCGGCAAAATAAATTTCGCTCGCCGTAACGACAAAGGGCGCCGAGTCTTTTCCGCCGGAAAAGCTCACATTACCGGATTTTTCGAGATTTAGGCTAGCCATCGTCAGCGAGGCGCCGGTCGGGTGATTCGCCGTAAACGCGACATTGCCGTGCGTCGTCAATTCACCGGCAACGGTATTTTTTCCGACAACGCTCGAAGCGCTCCCGGCTTCAAAGATCAATGCGCCGGCCGTTCCGACGGCAATTTCGGAATCGGAAAAATTCAGCGTTCCCGCGACGGCGAGACGACCGCCCAAATTCATCGTGCGGAAATCGCAGAATGTCGCTCCGGTCTCGATTTTCACTTCGGCACCGGCATCGACGGCCACGTTGCTCGCACCCGTTCCCGTCAGTGCAAATCCGCCGGCGAGCGTCGTCGTCCCCGAACGGAATGCGAGATTGAATTTGCCGCCGGTTTCGGAAGAACCCTGCGAAACCGGTTCCAAGGTGACGACGTTTTTGCCTGACCAAATAAAGTCGCCGCCGGCCGCCGTTTTTTCGAGTGTGAAATCGGCTCCCTTAAGCGAAACGCTGATCGGATCCGAAAGCTTCACGGTTTCAAACGTTTCCCGCGTCGTTACGGTATTACCGTTGGCATCGACGGAACTCGAAAACGTTGCGCCCGGAGCGATTTTAACCGTAACGCTTTGCGAAACACTTCCGTTCGGTGCCGTACCGTTGCCGATCGTGATGCCGTCCGGCGTTTCGTTCGCCGAATTTCCGGCGATTTCCGTGTTGCCGGAAAGTGTCAGCGTCGTCGCTTTGCCGGAGGCGTCGATGTAAATCGCACCGCCCGCAGCCGTTGCGCCCGTTGCCGAGTTGCCGGAAAGCGTCGCATTTTTCAGCTCCAAAGAACCGCCCTTGAGATAGACGGCCCCGCCGAGCGCCGTGCCCCGTTCCGCACGGGCCGTATTGCCGGAAAGCGTCGTTTGCGCGCCCGTGATTTCGGCGACCCCGGAAAGGTAAATCGCGCCGCCGAGAGCGACGGCATCATCGGCCGTAGCGGTCACCGTGTTTCCGGAGAAAGTCGCCTCGCCGGCGATTTTGAGCGAGCCCGTCAGATAAACCGCACCGCCCGAGGCTTCCGCCGTTCCATTGGCGGCGTTGCCGGAAAATGTTGCCGTTCCCCGGGCGGAAAGGAGGCCGCCGATATAAGCCGCGCCGCCGCGAGCGATTTCGCCGCTTACGCAGTTATTGTCAAATTGAAGGGATTGCGCGCTCGCCGTCCCGGAGGAAACATACAAGGCCCCGCCGCGCGCCGAACCAAGGAAAGCGCTCCCCGTGCGGTCAGTCACCGTAACCGCGTTGTTTTTAAAGCTCAAAGCGCCCGCCGAGAAAGTCGCACCGGAAAGGTAAACCGCACCGCCGTAAGCCGAGCCGTTGTCTCCTGCGCTCGTCGCCGTGTTGCCCGTAAAAGCGGCATCCGAAAGCGAGAAAGTGCCCGTCGCATAAATTGCGCCGCCGGCCGCAAGCGAAACGTTTTCCGCCGCCATGGCATCATTCGTATGCGCTACGGAAACGCGGTTGCCGGAGAAAGTCGCCGCCGTCGCCGTTTCCCACGTTGCATTCCGCGAAAGCTGGGCAACGGCACCGCCGAGCGCAAAAGAGCCCGTCGTTTCCGAAGACGCGTCTGCAGAATTATCCGAAAAAACAAGCTTGGCTGCGCCCGTAGCCGTGTAGCTCTGCGTCCCGCCGTGCTGGGCAATCGCACCGCCGGCGACGGAAACCGAATAAGTCGTGCTTCCGGTCCCTGTTGCGGTGTTGCCGGAGAAATTCCAATCCGCAACGAGCGTCGATTTCAGCGCACCCGCCGTCTGCGCAATCGCGCCGCCCTGAGCCGTGCCCGAACCATCGGCGACTACGGCGTTTTCCGAAAATGTTCCCGCAGCGGACGCCGAGAAGCTCAATTCGCTTTTCTCGCCGCCGAGGTAAATCGCGCCGCCGAGCGCACGCGTTTCCGAACCGGAAACCGTTGCCGTATTGCGGGAAAACTCAAGTCCGCCGGCGAAGCTCGATTTCCCGCCCGTCACGGCAATCGCGCCGCCGAGCGCTTCGGGGACAAAATTGACGGTCGCAGTCGCGCCGTTTTCTTCGACTTCCTTTGCTTGGCTTTTCCCGCTTGCGGAAACGGCGTTGCCGGTAAATTTAAATACGCTGTCCGCCTTGCCCGTAAACTCGGCCACGGCCGTCTCTCCCGCGACGGCAAGTGCGCCGCCCTGTGCCGAAGTGCCGTCTGCCGTAGCTTTCGCTTCATTGTTTGTAAAAGAAAGCGAGCCCGCCGCTTTGAACGTGGCGCTGTCGAGATACACGGCTCCGCCCGCCGCAAGCGTGCAGGTACCGGTCGTTTCGGCGCGGTTGCCCGAAAAACTCAGTTGTGCCGCCGCATCCGCTTGGGCCAGAGAACCGTCCGCAATGACCCATGCACCGCCGAGGGCTGCGCCCGTACGCGCCGTCGCAGTGTTGCCGGAGAAACTCAGCGTGCTTCCTTCGGCTTTCAGTGCGCCCGAGGCCAAAATGAGTGCCCCGCCCTGCGCGCTTTCGCCGGACACGCGATTGTCTTTAAAATTCACTTGCGAACCCGCGCCGAGAAAAATGCCGTAGTCTTCCTTCTTCGTCTCGGAGGAAGTCACGTAAACGGCACCGCCGAACGCATTGGCAACCTTCGATTCTGCCGTATTACCGGTAAAGTTGACGGCATTTCCGCCCTGAATGTTCAAGGTTCCGCTCAGGAAAATCGCACCGCCCGCAGCCGCATTTTTGCTTTCCTGCGTCGTACCGTTTTCCGTATTTGTGACATTAAGCGTGTCGCCGTAAGTCACAATCCCGGAAAACGAAATGGCACCTGCGGAAGCATCCAGCGTGATGAGATCGAAACTGTTCGAGGAATAAAAAATCCCGCCGGAAGCGGCGTTGCTCGTTTTTTCGTTGGCAGAGAAAAAGCGGTCGGCAAAAACCGTATCACCCTTCACCGTGACTGCGGCGGCGGCAAGAATCGCCAAGCGCCCGTCGGCATCATCCGCGCCCGTTCCCGAGCCGGCAAACGTGATATTTGAAAAGGTATAAGCGAGATTGCCGATACCGAAAAGGTCGCCGATGCCGTCGGTGCGCAGAGTTGTGGCAGCGCTACCGCTTCCGGTCAAGAGCACATCCGTCGCCGCAACGACGATGATGCCGTCGGGATTGGATTCCGCGGCCGCTCCCGGCGTGACGGCGACAACCAGCTCGGCGGGTGTAATCTCCAGCGTGTATCCGTCGTAAACGGCTTTGTCCTTACCGCTTTCGGCATCCGGCGCCGTTGCCGTCAGAGCCTCTCGAAGAGTCGCGGCATCCGAAATTGCCTTGAACGCGTCGCTTTCGGCCTGCACGGGGAGCCATGCGGCAGCCATCAGCGCGATTAAGGGGAACGTTTTCTTAGAAAATTCGGATACTGGCATTGGAGAAAAATAAAATTGTAAGCGTGACAGTCTAAACACTTCGCGCCCGCGTGCAACTGATTCTTTTTACTTAACGTCTCCCGTCATCCTCGTCCAAGCGCCCACGACTCTCCGGCCGCGAACCACGCCTTTTTTCCTTCCGGACAAAATTTGGCGTGTTTTTCGTCCGCGGCGCAGGTATGCTTGAGCGATTATGACAGAAGAACGGATGCGTCTCCAAAAATTTCTCTCTCAGGCGGAAGTATGTTCCCGCCGCAAAGCCGAAGAACTCATCGCGGACGGGCAAGTGCGCGTGAACGGCAAGGTTGCGGAACTCGGGCAAAGCGTCGTCCCGGGAGAAGATGTCGTTAAAATCGGCAAAAAAATTATTACGCTGGAAAACCGGGAACGCATTGTTCTGATGATGAACAAGCCGCGCGGATACCTCTGCACGAACTTGGATCCGAACGACGCGCAAACGGTTTTCCAACTCATCCCGGAAAGCTACGCCGCCCACAAGCTTTTCTGCGTCGGGCGCTTGGACAAGGACTCCGAAGGGCTTTTGCTCATCACGAACGACGGCGATCTGGCCAACCGCATCATCCACCCGTCGAGCGATATCGTCAAACGCTACGAAGTAACGCTCAACCGCGAGTACGACCCCGCTCTCACGCCGAAGCTCATCAAAGGGGTAAAAATTAAGACGGAAGACGACGAAGAGGAATACCTTCGCTTCACGAACGTCATTCGCTTCCCGGACGGCAAAAAGCTCGAAATCCACCTGAACCAGGGCCGCAAGCGCGAAATCCGCCGTCTGCTCGAAGTCTTCGGTTTCTTCGTTAAAAGCCTGCGTCGCTTCCAAATCGGCGGGCTGATTCTGAAGAAAATGCCGCCGGGCGACTGCCGCAAGCTAACACAAAAAGAAATTAACCAAATCTTCTCGAAGCGCGGCAATGCCGATCCGAAGCAGGCAACCGGCGTGAAGAAACAGAACAAGGCCGCCCTGCGCGGCGAAAAGGCATCCGCGCCGTCCCGCACGCTCAAAAAGGCCAATAAAAAATTTGAAGAAGCCAAGGAGCGCCAGGCGCTCATTGAGAAAAAAGTCCGCGTCAAACGCGACGTACGCCGTGCCGCCCGCGCCGCTCAGTTTGAAGAGGAAGGCTTCGACGCTCCGACGCCGCGTCTGCCCGCCAAGCGCAGCAGCGCGAAAGCCGCGAAAAATCCGGCGGAATCCGCTTGGCAGAAGCAGGTCCGCCCGCACGTCAAGAACTCGAGAACGCGCAGTTACTCGAGCCGAAAACGCGCCTAAGCGGGAATTTTCGCATGCTCGCAGATTGACAGCAGGCGCTTTTTCGGAGAAAATTTCACCAGTAACGTTTTTTATCCCCCCACAAGAACTCCTATGAAAAAATCACCCAAACACGGCTTTACGCTCATCGAAATCCTCGTCGTCATCGCCATTATCGGCTTGCTCGCCGCCCTGCTCGTTCCCGTCATCGGAACGGCGATGAAAAAAGTTCAGGTCACGACGATGCGCTCCAAATATTCGAGCTGGGTTTCCGCGATTGAGCAATACAAGTCCGTTTACGACTACTACCCGATTCTGACCAAGGGAGCCAGCGTCGGTGACGATGAACACTACGACCTCGGCGAAGGCGAAACGGGCCTCAACTTCGTCAAAGCACTTTCCGGCCGCGACCCCGAAACCGGCGAAAAGCTCTCCAAGGAAGACCAACGCAGCTTCAACCGCCGCGGCCGCTCCTTCTGCGAGTTCTCCCCGGAAGACTTCACTCAGGAAGACGGTAGCGTCGATTACACCACGCTCGCCGACACCTTCGGCAACACGCACATTCACGTCGTTATGGATACCGATGACAACAAGCACGTCATCATCCCCGGCGAATACATGCCCGAAGACGCGACGGATGCCGAAAACGATCCGAAGGGTCTCATGAAGAAAGTCATCATCTTCACCTCCACGAAAGACGGTGAAGACTACGAAAACGTTTACAGCTGGCGCTAAATCGTCTTTCCCCGTTTCCGCGCGACGCGGGAACGGGCGAATTCACGCCTTCCGAAAATCTCCGTTTGCCTTTCATGTTTCGCAGAAAAACTTCCCCGTTCACGCAACTCAAACGCGCATTCACGCTGATTGAGGTCCTGACCGTCGTCGCCATCATCGGGCTGATTTCCCTCGTCATTATCGGGCTCCAACCGAACAATCCGCACGGGCTGGACGATGCCTGTCGGATGGCCGCGCAACAATTTAAGGCTGCTCAGGCTCAGGCCGTTTTGGGACACAACCCCGACCGCGACCCCGAGACCAACAAACGCTACAACATCCGCACCGCCGTCCTCGTTCTCAACAATGAGGAAGACGAAGAACGCCACCTGCGCTACATCGTCCCGATTATCGGCGGGACGGATGACGAAAGCAAAACCGACATCCGCGACTACTATTGGTACGCCGTCAACGGCAACGCCGGAGTAATGCTTCCCAAGGGCATCTACTTTGTCCCGCCGACGGAAAGCGCCATTACCACGAGTGAAATCGCTCCCCTCGAAGGCGATAACGAAGTCACCCTCGACCCGACGCTGGAACCGGGCGGCAAGCGCTTCGGCACCGGCAAGCAAAAGTGGTACGCTTATTACTTTGACTCTAACGGGCAGACCTACATGACGAAGGCGACTTTCATGGTCTCCGAAGGTGTCTGGATGCCCGGCACCGGTATTCGCTTTGACCAGGACGCCTCCGTTGTCGGCTTTGCCGTCACGCGCAACGGCGCAGTCATCTTCACCCGCGACGCCGACGAAACCGAAGCCGCCAACGATATTTAATTCCTTTACATTCCATGACCGTATTCCCGCAGCCTTTCCACAGCTTCAAGCGCCGCCGTTCCCGCAAGGGGTTCAGCTTGGTTGAAGTGCTTCTCGCACTAGCCGTCCTCGGCATGGCGATTCTCACGATCGTCGGCCTTCTGAATGCCGCGTTCGCCTCCGTCAGCTCCAACCTCCAGACCAGCCAGGCTCTCGCGGTTTACACGCGCATCGACCGCGCATTTGCCAATGTGCGGGAATTCGTTGACAACAGCGGCCAGACCCTCATTTCCGAATCCGAGATCAAGAACAAGCCGCAGTTCGACCACGTTTACGATTGGGTACGCGACAAAACCGGCAACAGCTGGGACGATGCCCTATTCCTGGTTTACTACCACCGACGCGTTAACCCGGATGAAGATGGCGCTCCCCAGCTCGTTACACAGCTGATTAAGACGGATTCGTCGACCGATCTTCCCTCTAAGGGCGATTTGGACAGCTTGGACTTCGAAGGCAATGTCTATCTTGCCCGCGTTTTCGTCTCTCCGCAGCTCGATGGTGCTCGCGTGGAAATGAATGAACGCGGTGAAGCCCTCTCGCGCACGTACACCTTGGGTAGCTCGTTGCCGAGCTCTCCGGATAGCTATGCCCTCGCCTACCTGCCGGTTACCGTGGAAATTTATCCCTACAACGTCGGCGCGTCCCGCCAGTCGGAAACCCAGACACCGATCTTCTCTCAAATGCTTGTAATCTCCCGTTAGTCTATCCCGCCATGAGAACCGATTTCAGAAAACGCCGAGGTTTCACCCTGGTCGAGTTGATGGTGGCGACCACCATCATGATCATCCTGATTATGTTCGTGACCAATATCGCCGTCAGCATGCTCCGGGCCTACGACAATACCGTTGCCGCCCTGACGGCCAATTCCGACGCCCGTAGCGTCCTCGACCCCCTCGAAAGCGACCTGACTTCTGCCATGAGCTTCGACGATTCGCATTGCTGGTTCGAAGTCCGCTATGACGGCGAAAACGACTTGGGCAATCTCGAATCACACGCAGCGCCGCAAATCATGCTTTTCTCACAGACGAGCGACCGTACGCGCCGCTCCCGCACGGGGTCTTCGACGACGGAACTTCCCGGTGAACTCTGCGCCATCCGCTACTGTCTCGTCCAGAAATCACCCTTCGGCGATGCCGCCAATTCCCCGGAAAACCTTTCTTACATCGTCTATCGCGCCGTTCTAAATGCGAAAGACACGCTTGAAGCAGCCGTTCCCTATGTGGTCGGCGCGTCCGGCAAGTCCGGCGGTGATATCGCCAAACAAAAACCTTCCGAATTCTGGGACTCCGCCGAGCAAATCACCGACCCCTCCGACGAGAAAAAATACTCCCCGCGGGAATGGGCCAAGCAGATTCAAAACTTTCTCATCGATGGTGTCGTCGATATCACGCTGGTGTTCTGGTATGATGATTTCTCCGACGGCAAACGCAAAATCGCCGTCGTCAGCAATCCGGACCTCACCTCCCGCATCCGCGATATCTACAAAGATTACGACGTCACGACGTTCCGCAATTCAATCAGCGCCGGCGCGGGCAAGGTCATTTTCGACGACAATTTCTCCGGAGCCAAGTCCGGCGTTCTCCGCTCCGTTGATATTTCGGTGACGGT
The DNA here is from genome assembly GCA_045651925.1 of Candidatus Spyradenecus sp. Taxonomy (GTDB): domain Bacteria; phylum Verrucomicrobiota; class Verrucomicrobiia; order Opitutales; family UBA953; genus Spyradosoma. The sequence goes on from JAZRTJ010000003.1 coordinate 15,129, forward strand.
ACTCGGCAGCGACGGGAAAGACGCCCTGCTCGGCCTTCAGCGCCAATCCAATTCCGGAACCATCTCGGAAGAAAAATTCGAATCAGTCATCCTCGAACACGGGACCACGTTCTCGCGCTCGCTCCCGCTTTTCAAAAAATAAGCCCGGTTACTGCCTTCCGCATCGATGAAGGAAAATTTTCTCGCGATTGACTACGGTTCCCGACGAATCGGCCTCGCTCACGGCGACGAACTCGGCATTGCCATGCCCGCACCCGCCGCAGCCGAGGCCACGGAAGAAGAACGGCTCGAGCACATCGCACGCGAAATTCGTATTCGCCGAATCACGAAGCTCATCGTCGGCTACCCCGTAAATATGGACGGCTCCCACGGCTACAAGACGCGGGAAGTTGATGATTTCATCGCCGTCCTCGAAGCGCGTTTTTCCCTGCCTGTCGAACGCGTTGACGAAACACTCTCGAGCTACGAAGCCGAATCGCACATGTCGGCCAAGCGCAAAGGCGGCAACAACGCTCAAGCCCGTCGTGCCCACCGAAAAACCGGGGAAATCGACTCGCGCGCCGCAACCGTGATTCTTCAGGATTATTTTAACAGCACGGGCATCGGTAATCCTTTTGCCTCCTTCGCCGCCTACGATCATGACTGAGCCCGCGCCGCAGCGTCCGCGACGGATTATCGGCTCCGCACGCAACCCGAACGCCGTCAAAAAAGAAGCCATTTTCAACGCCATCCCCGAGGGTATGACGCGTTACCGTTGTCTCGTCGCTTACGACGGGACGGACTTTCACGGCTGGCAAAGCCAGGCCTGCGGGATGGCCGTCCAAGACATTCTCGAAAAACGTCTGGCGATGATTACGCGGGAACAGGTGCGCGTCCACGGCAGCGGCCGAACGGACTCCGGAGTCCACGCCAAGGCTCAGTGCTTTCACTTTGATTCACGTTGGAATTATCCGCCGGAAACGCTTTTGCGCGCTCTGCGGAACCTGCCTCCGGGCATCAGCGTTTACAAAGCCGTAAAGGCAAAAAACGGCTTCCATGCGCGTTTTTCCGCCAAAGGCAAACGCTATTGCTACCACATTTACCAAGGTTTCCCGCCGCCCTTTGAGGCACGCTACTGCTGGGGGGTCGGCGAACAGCGCTTGGACGTTCCCGCAATGCAAAAGGCTGCCGCCCTTCTGCTGGGCGAACACGATTTTTCGGCTTTCGGAGCCACACACGCCTCCGCCGAGCGCGAAAATCCGATCAAGCACCTGAGACGCCTCGATGTCGTCGTCCGCGGCAAAAAAATCCTCATCACGACGGAAGCCGGCGGGTACCTCTACAAAATGGTACGTCGCCTCGTCGGGGGACTCGTGCGCGTCGGTCTCGGCAAGTGGACGCCGGAAGACCTCCTCGCCTACCGCGAGAAAAAAATCTGCGATGCCCAGATTACGACGGCCCCTGCCCGCGGTCTTTTCATGGAAAAAGTCTTCTATTGAGGGTGGTGAAAACAGACGTCCCCGGAGTCGCCGTCCGGTAAATTCAAAAACTTGCCTGAACGGTTGCAAAGGACAGAGATTTCCGTCATTATGGCGAGCTCATTTTCAGTAAACCCGCATGTCCGACGAAGCGCCATTTTTTGAACCCGACGAAATTCCCTCCGAAACCCTGATTCCGGAAGGCTTTTCGCAGGAGCCGCTTCCGCCTCCCACGCCGCCGCGACGCCCGCGCGCGGGCATGCGTTCCCGCAGTGCGCGTAGCGATTCCGACGCCACCGTTTTTGCGAATCGTATTCCGCCGCACAGCGAAGAAGCCGAACAAGGCCTGCTCTCGGCCATCATCCTTGACGGCGGCGGCGACATTCTCGCCGACTGTCAGACGCAGAAGATCGTTCCCGAAACCTTTTTCCGCACCGAGCACCAAGTCATCTTCGAAGCCCTTTCCGCACTCAGCAACGAAGGCAAAGGTATCGACATCATCACCCTGCTTGAAAAGCTGAACGAACTCGGCAAACTCGAAGCCGCCGGCGGGCACATTTACCTGCGCGAACTCGAAAACAAAGTCGCGACAACGGTTCACGCACCGCACTGGCTCGAAATCGTCAAAGAAAAATATTTCCGACGCAAACTCATTACGACGGCGACGCAAACCGTCGAGCGCGCATTCAGCGACGGCGATGACATCCGCATGATTATCGACCGTGTCGAAAAATCCTTTTTCGAGATCGCCGGCGACAATATTCAGGAAACGGCGGAAAGCACGGACCAAGTCGGCGGACTCGTCGCACGCACAATCGAAATCCTGCGTCAGATGGAAAAAAACCGCGGAGCAATCCACGGCGTTCCGACGGGCTTCACGCAGCTCGATCAGATGACTTTCGGGTTTCATCCCGGCCAAATGATTGTCGTGGCCGCGCGTCCCGGTATGGGCAAAACCTCCATCGCCCTGAATTTTATCGAAGCTGCGCTCTTTGACAAAAAGCGGGAAGCCGCCGGCAAGCCCCCGCGCGCCGTCCTGATGTTCAGCCTCGAAATGACCAAGGAAGACCTGATGCAGCGTTTGCTCGCCTCGAAATCCCGCGTCAACCTGCGCAACATCCAAAAAGGCTTCGGCACGGCCAACGACGTCCAACGCCTTTACGAAATGTCGAAGGACTACGAAAAGCGCAAACTCATCATCGACGACCTCGGCGGTCAGACGATTATGGAGATTCGCGCCAAGGCTCGCCGCATCCACGCACGTACGCCGCTCTCGCTGATTATCATCGACTACCTTCAGCTCATCAACGGCACGGATTCCCGCATGCCGCGTGAACAGCAAATCGCAGAAGCCTCCCGCTCCATCAAAGCGATGGCAAAGGAATTCGGTGTTCCGATTATCGCTCTCGCCCAGCTCAACCGTGACTCCGACAAGGAAGACCGTAAGCCGCGCGCGAGTGACCTCCGAGAATCCGGCTCCATCGAACAGGACGCCGACGTCATCATGCTCATCGACATTAAGCGCGGCGGGCAGAAAAAATCGGAAACCGAAGCCGAGGAAGAGCGCCAACGCGACGTGCGCGAGCGCGTTCTCATCATTGCCAAGCAACGTAACGGCCCGACCGGCGACATTCCCCTGCACTTCCACAGTAATATCACGCGTTTTGAAACGCCTGCCACCAACGTCAGCGAACCCAATTTCTGATGCGTCCAGTCCTCTCTCATTCCCTCGCCGCATTCGCAGGCACTCTCGCTTTCTTCATCGCAGCGGGCCAGCTTCCGCTCGTAGCCCAAGCCGCATCGGCAAACTCAAGCACTCAAAAAGCCCCTAAAAAGCTTTACGTCCGTAACCTCCTTTTCAAAAACGAAGGCGGACCGACGATTGACGAAGCCTTTATCGCAGCTCACGTCTCCCTAAAGCCCGGCGACGAATACACGCGTTCGGAGCAATCCAAAACCATCCGTTCGCTCTTCGATACCGGTCTCTTCGACTTTGTTACGCTGGACCCGATTCTCGACCCGGAAAAAGACACACTCGACATCTGCGTTTCCTACGTCGCGCGCCCGCGCCTCGTCGGCATTTATTTTCAGGGCAATAAGGAATGGGAAGGCGGCACGCCCGAAGCGCAGTCCGAGTACGAGCAAATCATCGTCAACGACTACGATTCCGTCTCGAACTCCGGAGAGGGCTTTTTCAGCTTTTTCCGCGGCAAACTCATCAAGGAATGTACGGATGTAGGCATGACGGTCGGCGCCCCGTTGGACCGCAGCCTCGTCATGCGCGCCGCCGAAAAAATTAAGAAAAAATACGAAATCAAATTTCCTTTCGCCAAGGTCTCTCCGCAGATTAAGGTCGATAACGAAAAAGGCACGGCCACCGTCACCTACGTCATCGAGGAAAACCTGAACACGCGCGTCACCGAAATAAAGTTTATCGGCAACAAGAGCTTCGACGACCTGACGCTGCGCAACGTCATGCAGACTTCGACCTGGGCTTATTTCCTCGACTTTTCGGAATGGCCGAGCGGACGCTTCCTGAAGTTTTCCGGAATTCGCGATTTGGGGCGTTTTAATTACGCGACCTACCAGCGCGACTTGGTTCAGCTGACGAATTTTTACCAAAACAACGGCTTCCTCGACGTCCAGGTTTACGGCCAATCGCGCGAAGAACTCGAAGCGGGCTATTGCTATGTCAACAACGAGGAGACCGAAGGTGACCTGCCGCTCGAAATTACGATTTCGGAAGGCATGCGCTACTTCGTGGATTCCATTCAGGTCAGCGGAAACGATTTGGGGAAGGAGCACGCGCGCTTCACGCAGGAAGCCATTGTCGCCATGCTTGCGCAGTACTCTCCGCGAGGCGTGCGTCGCGGAGACGATGTCTACCACGATTTGCTTTTCACCGGCATGCCCTATTCGCCGCGCGCCGTCGAAGTCGCTACGGAAAAAATCCGCGATTACTATGGCCAGGTCGGCTACCTGAATTGCCGCGTCGCCGTCACGCGCGAACCGGATGTCGATACGGGAAAAGTCGTCGTTAAATTTAAAATTTCCGAAGGCGAGAAATCCTATCTGCGCTCCGTTAAAATCGAAGGCAACACGACGACGAAGTCCGAAGTCATTTTGCGCGAACTCGTCCTCGCACCCGGCGAAGTCTTCGACATGGTGCGCATGAAAACCTCGGAATCTCGCCTCAAAAACACGAGCTACTTCCGCCAGCCGAACGGCCAATCCACGGTCTCGCTGCGTCCGGCGGATACCCCGATTCCCGGGCAAAAGGACCTCGTCGTCAGCGTCACGGAAGCGCCGACGGGCTCGTTCAACTTCGGGGGCGGCTTCTCAACCGTCGAAAGCCTTTCCGCCTACATCGAGTTTTCCGAGTCGAACTTCGACATCTTCAACTACCGCAACTATTTCCGCGGCGGCGGTCAGAAATTCCGCTTCCGCATTCAGGTCGGCACCAATTCTTCGACGATTGAACAATCCTTCGAAGAACCGATGGTTTTCGGACGCGAAATTGCCGTCGGTTACGATGCCTACTACAAGTCCGATTCCTACGTCAGCTCCAGCTACAACACAGTCGACGCCGGTGTGAAATTCTACGGCCGCCGCCGCCTCTTTGAACGCGTTTACGGAACTCTTTACTACAAAATTGACAATTACGAGATCAAGGATATCGACCCGGACGTGCCCCAATTCATCTTGGACGAAGCCGGGTACACGCTGCTTTCCCGCGGCGGTCTCAGTCTCTCCCGCGACACGCGCGACAGCTATCTCTTCCCAAACAGCGGGACGAAAATCGCTTTCACCAACGAATTGGTCGGCGGGCCCTTCGGAGGCGACTGCACTTATTACAAGATGCGCTTGGACGCCGCACGTTGGTTCCCGATCTTCGACTATCAGGACCAAACCATAAAGCTGCGTATGCGTGCCGATACCGCCCATGCGTTCGGCGATAGCTACGTTCCCTTCTTCGAAAAAATCAAATACGGCGGGCCCTACAATTTGCGCGGCTTCCGTTATGCCCACGTCGCTCCCTTCGTCGGCGATGAACCGCTCGGCGGCGACTCCGGCGCCTTCGTCTCCGCGGAATA
>JAZRTJ010000004.1:0-17709 GCA_045651925.1 Candidatus Spyradenecus sp.
GCATCGGTCCATCCGTCGCCGTCAGTGTCGTTTTCTAAAACTTCGGAGAGCGCCCAGAGTGTTCCGGCGAATCCGAGGAATGCGGCGCTCCCCGCCGCCCACGGTAAGTAACGTCCGTGATGTTTTTCAATGGGGGTAATGGGTTTCATTTTATTTTTTTCTTCAGCCTGCACATTTAGAGACGCAATAGATATTTGATTGCTGGGATTTGTCAAGTGGATTTTGTGTATTTTTATTCGCGTCGGGGCTTTTCCGGCAAAGGCGTTTGCTCGCGAAAATCTTTGAAAGTTTTGACGGGAAAGGGTAGCGTTTACGCCTATGAACGGAAACGCTTCCAATTCGCACTTCCACAAAAAAGATTTTGCTCCGCGCGGGAATTTTCGCCGCGGGGAGTTTTCGCGTGAGCGCCGCTTTGTCGCGGAAAAACCGACTCCGCCGCCGGGCAGCGATGCGTGGCAAAAACCGTGGGTGCAGTTGAAGTATTTTACGTTTTCGCCGAATGTTTTTCCGCGTTTTGTCGGTGCAACTTCCGGCAATATCGAAGCCGGAGCGCAGGTTACGGTTTACGACAAGGAAGGCAACCCGTTCGGACACGGCTTTTACAATGCGGGCGCCAATATTCCGCTGCGCATTTTTTCTCATGCGAAGGATCCGCTCCCCGGGGATTATTTCGAAAGTCTAATCCGTCGGGCTTGTCGCCTGCGTACGGAGACCTTGCGGTTGCCGGAAACGACGGATGCGTTTCGCGTGGTTCACGGCGACGCCGACGGGCTCAACGGCCTGGTTGTCGATAAATACGGCGATGTCTTGAGCGTCGAAATTTTCTCACTTCCCGTTTATCAGCGTATCAAAGGCTGGTTGCCGATTTTTCATGAAGCGCTCGGAACGACGCGGGAGACGATTCAGCTCGTCAAAGGCTTCGGGAGCATGGAGAATGCGCGTGCCTGCGAAGAGACGCATACGGCGGGTTTGCGCGAAGTGAAGATTCGTGAAAATGGTTTGCGCTTTGCGGTTGATTTTGAAAACGGCCACAAGACCGGCTTCTTCTGTGACCAGCGTGATAACCGAAAAAAGCTGGCCGGCCTCTGCGCGGGCAAGCGCGTCTTGGACTTGTGCTGTTACACGGGCGGATTTTCGTTGGCGGCGAAGGTGCTCGGCAATGCGGCAGAAGTGACGGGCGTGGATTTGGACGAAAATGCGGTTGCACAGGCCAAACGCAACGCGAATCTGAATCAGACGCGTATCAATTTCGTCCACTCCGACACCTTTACTTATGCGCGTCAAATGCAGGCGAACGGCGAGCGCTTTGACGTCGTTGTGCTCGATCCGCCGAAGCTGATTAACGGGCGCGAGGATTACGAAGACGGCTATGCGAAGTACCACGACATGAACAAGGTCGTGCTGCCGCTCGTAAAGGAAGGCGGGTTGTTTGTGACGAATTCCTGCTCGGGGCTGCTGAAGGTTGAAGATTTTGAAGCCCTGATTGTCCGCGTGGCGCACCGCCTCGGCCGTCGTCTGCAGATTTTGGATCGTACGGGGCCGGGCATGGACCATCCCGTGATGTCGAATTACCCGGAAGGCCGCTATCTGAAAGCGCTCTGGGCGATTGTTTGGTAAGAGATTTTTAAGCGCCGGAATCCGATTATGAATATGACTTTGCCGTTCAAAATTTCCGTTCTGATTTTTCTCAAAAATGCGGAAGGAAAGTTTCTCATGATTCAGCGCAAAAAGGCGCCGAACAAAGGCTGTTGGAGTCCCGTCGGCGGGAAACTCGAAATGTCGATCGGCGAATCGCCGTTTGAATGCGCGATTCGCGAGGCGCGGGAAGAAACCGGCATCGAGCTTACGCAGAGCGATTTGCATCTTTTTGGTATGGTCTCCGAGCGCAGTTATGAGGGAAGCGGCCATTGGCTGATGTTTCTCTTTGACGCTCGCAAGCCGCTCGAAGCACTTCCGCCGGAAATCGACGAAGGTCAGTTCGCGTTTTTTACGCGGGAAGAAATCGATGCAATCGCGATTCCGCCGACCGATCGCGTGCTCGTTTGGCCGGTGTTCGACAAGCATGCCGCCGCCGGCACATTTCTCGCCTACCGCGCGCAATGCGGTTCGGGAGAGGCCGTGCGCATTGATGAAGAGGCAATCGGCTAAGGCGGGCGATGGGATTTTTCCGGAGATTTTTTACCTGGCTTCGCGGGGACATGATTCCTGTCGAAGATCTTGAAGTCGAACAGGTGATTCACGGGACGCTCCTTGCTACCGGTGCCTGTGAGTTTCTTGCGGAGACTCCGTTCGGCGAAATTCGCGGCACTTGGCACGGAAGCGACGATGCACCTGCCGGAATGCCCGTAAAGATTGTGCTTCCGCCGGAAATCTTTCATATCGACGATTGTCCGCCCGAAGAAAATTTTTTCCGGCTTGCGGATGCGGGAGCGCTCCGGATTAAGGCCGCCGAAGGGTTTGACGGCGATCCCGAAGAGGCTTTCGTCTGGTTTTTCCCGGAAGACGCTCAAGGCTTTCCGGGATAGCGGCGTTTGCCGCGCTTCGGCACGAAAAACTTCTCACGAATTTCTGAAAATTGCATTGCGGGAACGCGGTTTTGGCGATTCCATTCTACTATTATGTCCGAAGAACAAAACAATCCGAAACAACAGGTCATCAGCCTGCAGGCAATCAGCCGCCATTTTCTCGGCGCCCTCCAGCGCCAATTTGATTTGCTCGCGTTCAATCTCGCGGCATCGCAGTCGGTAAGCGCCGAAAATTACGATACTTTCAGCGGAATGACGCGCATTATGCCGGTCGCTCCCATTCACATGCCTTTCGATGCCATGAAGGGCTATGTCCACGGTCTGATTCTCCGCCAAGCACTCAATGATTTGCTCGGGCTCGCTGCCGCCTGTATGGATAACTGCCACCTGCTGTGCACGCTTATCGCCAACAAGGCTGCCATGGAAAAAGACCCGAAGGCGACCAACGAGCTCATCGGCCAAAAGCAAAATGCTTTCGTCAACTCCTCGATTCCCGACAAGTTTGAAGCCTTCGAAAAGGAATTCGGAATCACGAATTCGCTCGAAGACGCCGTGACGACGCTCGGCATCGCCCTGCGTGCGCTCATGCAACACAACGGCGTGGTATCCGCGGAAGACGTGGATGAAGACGGCGAACTCGCTTTCGAATTCAAGACGGTTCAGACCATCCAGCCGCTTAAGCCGGAAGACAAGCCCGAAGTGCGCCTCGCAGACACGCGCCGCGCATTCAAGGTGGGCGATGCTATCGATCTGACGAACAGCGAAATGCTCTCGCTCAATGTCACGGTTGCGGACTTCTTCCACAAACTCTTCAAGGCGGTGGACGCTTTCGGCGAAAAAACGCTCGGAAAGGGCGCCGACAATGCGGGCAACTAAGCATTCGCGGGAGCGCTTCGGCAAGCTCGCGGCAGCAGCGCTTTTCTTGGCGCTCTTCAGCCTCTTTGCCGGAGCCTGCTCCTCCGGGCCGAAAGTCATCAATCTGGGAGGCTCCGCTTCCCGCGTGACGATTGAAACCCAATAGGCGGAAACGATTTCGTGGATCTTTCCTCCGAGAAAAAACTTTCTCTGCAACGCGTCGCGGCTCTTTGGGTTGCGACGCTTTATTTTACGCAGGGACTGCCCAACGCCATCGTCGATCTCGTCGCACCCGTTGCGATGAAAGACTTCGGCTTCGAAAATGCCGTCATCACCTTCGTCGCCGCGTGGGCCTATTTACCGTGGGTGCTGAAAGCGCTTTGGAGCCCGCTCGTGGACAGCATCGGGCGCAAGCGCGGCTGGATTATAAAAACGCAACTTGCCGGGGCGCTTTTTATTCTCGTTTTTGCCGGGGCGCTGAGCTTCGGCGCGCCCGCATCGATTATCGTTCTCCTGCTGTTTTCAATGGCGGTCGTTTCGGCGACGTATGATATTGCCGCCGACGGCTTTTACATGCTCGCATTGGATTCCGGGAGGCAGGCCTTTTTTTCCGGCTGGCGTAGCACGTTTTTCCGGCTTTCCCAAGTCTTTGCGAAGGGCGGGATTATCGCGGCGGCGGGCTTGCTGATGGCGCGCAGCGAAACGGCTGCGTCCGCTTGGGGGTATGTCCTTGGCGGCGTCGCTCTGCTTATGGGCGGGCTTGCGCTTTTTCATGCGTTGATGCTTCCCGCTCCGCAAGATGACCTTCCCGCTTCCGGAGAAAAAACATCGCTCGTCGCCGATTTTTGGGAAACGTGGAAAACGTTTTTCCAAAAGGAACGCATCGGATTCCTCCTGTTCTTTTTGCTCTTCTTCCGCTTCGGGGAGGTGCAACTCGGCGTGATTTCTCCGTTGTTTTTCAAAGACGCGGTTGAGCAGGGCGGCTTGGCTTTGGACAACCGGATGTTCGGCTTGCTCAACGGCACCTTCGGTGTTGTTGCGATGCTCGCCGGCGGGGTCATTGCCGGTTGGCTGGTTTCGCGCAACGGCCTGCGCGCTTGGCTTTGGCTGATGATTTTACTGCTGAACCTGCCCGATTTGATTTACGTCGCGCTGGCGCATTGGCAACCGGGAGCGCTCACGCTCATCGGCGCAAGCATTGTCATCGAGCAATTCGGCTACGGCTTCGGTTTCACCGGCTATATGCTCTACATGCTTTATGCTTGCGCGGGAACGCGGCGGGCTGTCGCCCACTACGCGATTTGCACGGGTTTTATGGCGCTCGGAGTCATGCTTCCGAAGTTCTGGTCCGGAGCCCTTCAGGAATGGCTTGGCTACGAAAACTTTTTCTGGTGGGCGATTCTCTGCACGTTCCCGGGATTTTGGATCGTTGCCAGAACGTGTCGATTCCTTCCCGCCGAATTCGGCAAAAAATAAAATTGTTCCGCAGATTTTAATTTTTGCTTGCACATAAAAATAAAAAGTGTAGATTTAAGCTTCATTCTTCCATTAGCCACTTTAGCTCAGTTGGTAGAGCATCTCATTCGTAATGAGAGGGTCGTCAGTTCAAGTCTGACAAGTGGCTCCATTTTTAAGCGCCTTCCTAGGGCGCTTTTTTTGTCGATCTTCATTGCCGTGGAGACATTTTGCTTCGCGCACGCAGGAGTGGCGGAAGTCTTTCGAGGCCGGGCGGCCGTCTCAGGCTTGCGCCGCAAACGGGAAGGGGGTAAACTTCGCAGTCCATGAGTTCCGAAATGAAAGAACCTTTTTCCGCTTATATTTTTGACTGCGACGGCACGCTTGCGGCATCGATGAAGTTGCACCATGCCGCGTGGGAATATTCGATTCGGCGCCAAGTCGGCGAGAATTGGGCCTTCCCGTGGGAATTTTTTTGTACGCTCGGCGGGATGAATACGGCCGATACGATTGCGATTCTCGAAGCGCGCTACGGCTTTAAGATTAGCATCGACCGCCTGCTTCCCGACTATCACGAGTATCTCGAAAAGCACATTTGCGAGGTGACGCCGATTCCGGATGTTTGCGCTTATGCGAAGAGGCTTGCGGCGCGCGGCGCGAAGCTGGCTGTTGCGTCCGGCGGCTTCCGCAAGGAGGTTCACGAGATTTTAAAAACCATCGGTGTTGCCGAAATCTTTCCGGTGGTTGTCACTTCGGAAGATGTGAAAAACAGTAAGCCGGCGCCGGATCTGTTTTTGCTCGCGGCGGAAAAACTCGGAGTTCCCGCGGAGGAATGTCTGGTTGTTGAAGACAGCCCGAAGGGTTTTGATGCCGCCGAAGCCGCCGGCATGCTCTGCATGATGGTGTGGCCGCAATAAAAAACGAATGGCTTAAACGCGTCGGCTTTTAAGCTTTAATCTATAAAAATGCTTCATCTTATTCTTTTTAATCCGGAGATTCCGCAAAACACGGGCAATATCGGGCGGATGTGTGCGATTACGCGCTCGCGCCTTCACCTCATTCATCCGCTCGGGTTCACGATTACGGATGCGCATTTGCGGCGTTCCGGGATGGACTATTGGAAGTCGCTCGACGTCGTTCACCACGAAAACTGGGAGGCATTTCTTGCATTTCCGGATCGTCCGAAGCGCTTTTGGTTGTTGACGACGAAGGCCGAGAAGGGGCTTTGGGAGGCGGATTTTCAGGACGGTGACGGGCTGATTTTCGGGAACGAAGGGCACGGGGCACCGGCGTGGCTTCACGATTTTGTCGGGAAGGATTTTGAGATTAAGATTCCTCAGCCGGCGGAAACGCTGCGTTCGCTGAATCTTTCCACGGCCGCCGGAATCGCGACCTACGAGGCGCTCCGGCAGATTACCCGCGGAAAATAATGGGCGTTGTCTTCTTCAGTTCGTTGGCAATGGCCTGCGGCGGTGCGTTGGCCGTGCGCGCGTGGAAGCGGCGCAGGCTTTTGCGACGCTATGCCGGGCGCGTGGCTCGAATTGTCGAGGGCGATGAAACAATTCAAAGGCATTTTCGGGAGCATCCGAAAGCCGTAGTCGTGCGGGAACGCCGGATTTGCGGGAAGGACGTGTCGGTTAAGTTAATCTTGTGCGCGGAATCGGGTGTTATCCGTGTTGTCGTTTCCGAGTCGGATTCGCTCCTGAATAATTACAGCCCCGTAACGGTTTGGGCCAAATTTTGCGCGTCCGGGCCTTCGGGCGGACTGCAAGATTAGTGTTTGTTTGAAGTATTTCTGTTTTGTAAAGTTGCGTTCATGAATTCGGCGATTTTGGAAAAATTCGGGGAATGGTGCGTTTGCGGGAGCGCGGAGGCGACACGTGCGGCGTCGCGGGAGCTCGCATCACTGCTTCCGGCGGATTGTACACTGGCGCTTCACGGTGGACTCGGGGCCGGAAAAACGACTTTCGTCGGTGGTCTTGCAGAGGCGTTCGGAGTGCGCGAGCCCGTTACTTCGCCGAGCTACAATATTTACGCGATTTACGAAGGAACCTCCCGCCAGCTGATTCACATGGATGCGTATCGCTTGCCGTCTCCGGAGGCGGCGGAATCGCTGATGCTTGAGGAGTTTATGCGTTCGCCCTGGTGTTGGGTGGTCGAATGGCCGGAAAAAATCGGTGATGCGCTACCGGCGGATGCCCTCCATCTCGACTTTGAGATTGTCGATTCGGGCGTGCATCGATTTCGCGTGCGGCGGGCGTAGCCGGAGTTTTCGCGCCTGCTTATTTTTTCAGGGCTTCGATAAAACGCCGCATGGCGGGAGTCAGCGGACGGTTTTTGCGCGAAATGGCGGCAATCGGGCGCGTTAGCCGGGCGCCTCGGACGGGGCGTGCGCAGAGCGTTCCGGCGGAGACTTCCGAGCGTACGGAATCGGCGGGGACGATGGCGACGCCTTCGTTAAGCTCTACGGCACGTTTAAGGACGTCCAGGCTATTAAAGGTTTTTGCAGGGGCGCATTCCAGGCCGGCGGCGCGGAAGGCTCCATCGACGAGGCGGCGCATCGCCAGATCGTCCGAATAGGAAAGAAAGGGGAAGGTTTTTAATTCGGCGAGGGAGACGTCGCGCTGGAAGGTGAGTGTGTTTGACGGCGCGCAGACGGCGACGAGGGCTTCTTCGTAGAGCGGGGCGTAATCTTCCGAGCGTTGTTTTTTGTCGGCGACGACGATTCCGATGTCCAGTAGCCCGCGGGCGATCTTCGAGGAGATTCCGTAGCCGGCTTCCGTGGTCAGGGAAATGGTGACTTGCGGATTGGCTTCCATGAAGCGGCGCAGTGTTTGCGGGAATTCACGGCTGTTGCCGACAGAGGGGATGATGCCGATGCGCACGCTGCCGCCGACGACGTTGCGGAGCTCCAGCAACTCGGTTGTCGTTTTTTCGTAGAGCGTGCAGAGGTCGCGGGCGCGTCGTTGCAAAAGGGCTCCTTCGGGCGTGAGCGCAAAGTGCTTTTGTGTGCGGTCGATCAGGGGGACTCCGAAGCTTTTTTCCAAGGCTTGGAGTGCTTGGCTGACGGCGGACTGTGAAATCCCGTTAAGGCGTGCCGCTTCGGAGAAGTTTCCCGTGTGGGCTAAATCCGCAAAGACTTTCAGACGTGAAATTTTCATCGCGTGGGGGCAGGGCTATTGAATCGTACTCGCGTTTTTATCGGCCCGGCGCAATTGCCAGGAATTCCACAGATTGTGGCAAACGACGTAAAAGGTAGGGCCGAGGGCGACAATCGGATTGAAAAACGCCAGACCGACCCAAAGCATCAGCATGGTGTTTTTTTGGCCGACGGACTGAGAACATTCCCGCCGGAAATGTTTTTCGCCCAAAAAGTAGCCGCCGATGAAATTAACGGCACAGAGGGTGGCGGAAATGGCGAAAATCTCGGCGAGTATTATCCAGGAAAGATTATCCTGCTTGCAGATGTAGGTGGCGCTTTGAGCGCAAACCGTGAACAGCATAAGCATCCAGAGATAGAACGAGAGGAATTTCCAGCGGCGCACGAAGGCGGCGACCGGTTTGGCAAAATTGCGCAGAATGACCGCAAGCAGGAAGGGCGTGCCGATAAGTAAAATCGTTTTCCAAGCTAAAGCGGCGGTGTCGATTTGAATTGTACTGCCGATAACGAGCGCGACGAGCGGGGCCAGTGCGAAGGCGGTAAAAAGATTGGTGAGGACGACGCTGACGGTCACATAGTCTTCCCGGCGCTTGAGCAGATTGGTGATGACGGGCGCGGCGTTGGCCGTCGGAGACATTCCGATAAGAAACGCCATGACCGCGAAGTTCGTGTTGCCCGTTAGTGCGTTGACGGTGAAGTAGGCGATTGCGGAGAGCGAGACCATGAAGAGAAGTATGCGCAAATGGCTCCAGCCCGTGCTGCCTTTGCCGAACTTCGCGTCGATAAACGAGAAGTGCAGCATCGTCATAATCATAATCGGAACGAGATTCCCGGCGTAATTGTCAAAAAACGTACCGGAGGCGCGCCAAAGTACGGGCACGCTTCCGCCCAGAATCATCGCACCGACCAAGCACAACATACGCCGTGCCCCGGGATTGATTTTTATTTTCATCGTTCCGGCAACTCTACAGGGATTTTCCTTGGGTGGCAAGGCGAGCCGTGCCGGGATTTGGGAAGGGGCGGAGAGGCGGTTTTGCCGCTTTTCAATTATTTTATTCTTCACTCGCGGGAATAAATAGATAAGATAACGGGAAACTTTTAAACGTCATGCCCCTCGAGAATTCGCCTCAGAAACCCGCTGTGAAACTTGCTCCGCGCGTCAAGCTTGCGCCTGCGTCGAAGCCGATTTCGCCGAGTCCGGAGCCCGCTCCCGCCAAGGTAGCCGCTCCTGCGAATAAGCCTGTAGCTACGCTCGTCCTCATCGAGTACATCGGCGCTTCCAAGCCGGTGGTGAAGGCGGCTCCTGCGGCAAAACCCACACCCAAACCCACTATTCCGAATAAACCTGCTATGTCCTCACCGCTTCCTCCTCCTCCCCCTGCACGTCCGCGCGTTGCCGTCGCTAAGCCGCCGGTTCCGGTGCCGACTCGTGCTCCGATCGCTGCTCCGGCAGTTGTTGAGTCATCGACGGAAGTCGGCAAGTTCGCCGCCGTTGTCGATGTCGTCTTCTTCCTCGCTGCGGCTGCCGGCATCGTGCTGATTCTGCTCGAATTCCTGGCTCGCGAATACAAATAATCCCGTAGCGCCAACGCTTTTATTCATATGGCATCACCTTACGTAAACGAATTGGACAACGACACGTTCGCCGACGCAATCAAGGCGGACGTTCCCGTACTCGTGGACTTTTGGGCTCCCTGGTGCGGACCCTGCAAAGCACTCAGCCCGACGATTGACCAGATCGCGGACGAAGTCGGCGGCGACGCAAAGATTTGCAAGGTCAATATCGACGAAGCAATGGAAGTTGCTGCGCGCTTCGGGATTCAGAATATTCCGACGATTCTCATCTTCAAGGGCGGCGAAGTCGTCCAGAAGTTCGTCGGCGTTCAGCAGAAAGCCACGCTTCTGAGCGCGTTGAAATAAGTAGACGCACTTACTAAAAAGCCGCCCGGTTCTCGTGGCGGCTTTTTTGTTGCCGTTGTGGCCCGGCCGTTCTGCGGTGTATGCGAATATAAAAAATCCGTCTCTTTTCGGGAGACGGATTTTTTTACTGTTTGGACGGATTAGCGGGCGAAGGGCTGACCTTTGCCGCGACCTTTTTTCTTGGTCGGCGGGATAATGTCAACCTTGCCGGTCGTACCCGAGTCTTTGTCGCGGGAACGGCGGACCAGCCAGGTTTGGAAGATGGTCAGGATGTTTTGCATTGTCCAGTAAAGCGTCAGCGCGGAGGGCATCGAGTAACAGATGACGGGGATAATCGCCATCATGATGTAGAACATGTTCTTCTGCCCGGGCTGTGCATTCGGCATCGGCGTCATTGCCATATTGGCGAGCATTGTCGCGCCCATGAGAATCGGGAGCAGGTGGATTTGCGCGCCGATAAGCGGGATGGTGACGTCTTCCATGCCGGGGATGAGGTCCGGCATCGAGAGGTCGGAGATCCAGAGGAAGCTTTGCAGGCGGAGTTCCGCGCAGGTCTGGAAGGCGCAATACATACCGAAGAAGATCGGGATTTGGATCAGGACCGGGAAGCAACCGGCGAGCGGGTTGATTTTGTTGTCGCGGTACAGCTTCATCATTTCCTGCTGCATTTTCTGCGGGTTGTCCTTGTACTTCTCGCGAATTTGCTTCATCGGTTCGCTGAATTGCTGCATTTTCTTCGCCGAGCGCTGTTGAGCCATCGTCAGCGGCCAAGTGATACCCTTGACAATCAGCGTCATCAGAAGAATAGCCCAGCCCCAGGCCCAGGTGCTTGCCGGGAGGAGGTTGTGGAGCGCATTCATCACGACGACCAGGATTTTGCAGAGCCAATCGACCGAGATGAATCCGAAGAGGCTGGTGAACTGAACGACGTTGTCGATGCCGTCGATGGTGTCGTTGAGTTCCGCGAGGCGCGTATATTCTTTCGGTCCGATAAAGTAGTGGAGGCGGATGTTGGCGGTCTGGCCGACGTTGAGCGCGGGGACGTCGAGCTGCGCGTACGCCTGCGTGGTCAGCGTTGTGTCGTTGATTTGTTCCGCTTTCGGGAGGAGCTGCGGGTAAACGAAGACGCGGGAGGCGATGGCGCTCGTGCTTTCTGCAAAGCCGACAACGCTGGCAAAGTATTGGTTAGTGACGGCGATGAAGCTCAGCGGGTCGGAGTGGTGGATCGGCATTTCGAGGTCCGGGGACGCGCGGTGGGCACCGAGTCCGAGGAAGCCGGAAGAATCTTTAAACTCGCTCGGGGAGCATTTTTCATAGTCGTCGCCGTTGTACCAGGATGCATTCAGGAAGATGTTGGCACGGTCGCCTTCCGTCGGCGGAAGCATGCCTGTCGAGACCAACAGCGGAAACGCCTTGGCTTCTCCGGCAACGCGTTTAATCTTGATGTCGTGGTTGACCAGGTACGGGTCTTGGAGACCTTCGCCCTCGGCGTTGAGCGAGAGCGTATAGATACGGCGGATTTCCAAACCGTCGGTCTTTCCGAGAAGAGTCAGCGTGCGTGTTTGGGCGGCGCTGTCTTCCGTTTGGGATTCGACGACGAAATCGACATCAAAGGGAATCGGCGTCACTCCGCGAACACCGGACGGCGAGGCCAGGCGGAGTGCGGGAATGGAGGAACCTTCATTGAAAATGACCGGCGCACTGTCTTCGAGCGAGGTCGGCTGTGTTTTCAGCTCGACGTTTTTGACGGCGCCGTTATGCGAGCTGATATTGAGCTTCAGCGTGGCGTTTTCGAGCGAAAAAATCTTTTCCGGGGCCTGAGGAGCCTTCGGCGCGGGTTGTTCGGCGACCTTGGTTGCCTGAGCCGCGGGTACCGGGTCTTGAGTTTTTTGCGTGACGACCGGTTGTGAGGCCGGCGGCGGCAATTCCGTGCGATTACGGGCGTCCCAGAACATCAGCCCGATTGCGGCTGCGATCAGTAGAGCCCCGATAATTGTGTTCTTCTTGTCCATCTGAAAAATGTAAAAGATTAATAAAAACAGAAAACGCCTTTGTGGGAAAGGGAATTTTGACTTGGGGGCTCCCGCTTATTTGAGTTGCCAATCGGGCGGGAATGAACATGATGGCGCTTTTCAGATGACTGCGTTTAACACACAGAAAAAGGCAAGTCGCCTTTCCGGCAGGAAGGTGCCGGATTCCCTTACGCGCTTGATTGCTCAGCAATCCAGCCTTTTCCGTGAAACGTTGGCAGAGCGGGAGGAAATTTTACGGCATAAATGGTTTCTCTCGGAACGTGCCGGTCGGGATGTCGGGTTCGATACTGCCGCCTACGATTGGATTTCCCATCATCGGGCTGCTTGGCGGGATGCGTGGCGAAAACACCATCAGCACTTGGTTGCCGCTGTTTAATTCTTTTTTGGTTCTTTTCAATTCGCGATTTTATGAGCAAAAACAAACCTACAAACAAGATTGAGGCTCGCTCCGATTTACGATTTGCCATTGTAGCGTCGCGCTACAACGAAAAACATGTCGATTACCTGATTGATCGTGTCCAAGCACGACTTCGCGAAAAGAAAATCCCCGCTTCGGCGATTACGCTCACGCGTGTTCCCGGGGCCAACGAGTTGCCCTACGTGGCTTCGATGCTTGCGCTCACCGGCGATTGTGATTGCGTCATTGCACTCGGGGTCGTTATCGCGGGAGATACGCCGCACCACGAAATTATTGCCAATGCGACGGCTTGTGAATTGCAGCGCATCGCCGTTGATACGCAGGTGCCCGTTATCAACGGAATTATCGTTACGCTAAACGAAGAACAGGCGGACGCGCGCGTTTTCGGCGAGCACGACCGCGGGACGGAATTTGCTAATGCGGCGCTTGAGATGGCAATGCTCGGCAATCGTCTTGCCGATTACTTGGAGCAACTCGACCGCAATGACATGGAGCGGGAGCGCAACGAAGAGATTTTCGGGAGCTTTTCGCTCGACGATGAAGACGCTGACGACGAAGACGATTTCTTCGGAAGCTCCGACAACCCTTATCATAAAAACTAACATGGCTTTGGATAACACGAACACGGCGGGAAAACCGGAGCGCCCGGTACCCGCAAAACGCCGCCAAAATCGTATTGCGGCAATGCAATTTCTCTATGCCTGGTCCGCAAGCAGCTCGCACCGTGATTTGAGCGACGAGCTCTACGCGTTTTTCTCCATCCCGCAAGCGATGGGCCTCGGAACGAAAGACGGCGAAGATAATGCAGACGGCGAACCGGCGTTTGCCGACACGGAAGCTTTGGGAAATTCGCGCGAATACTATGCGTTTGCGGAAGAACTCGTTGCGGGAACGCTTCAGAACCTTTCCCGCATCGACGGCGTGATTACGGATGCCACTCAGAACTGGGAGCTTTCCCGCATGGCCCGTTGTGACTTGGCGATTCTGCGCCTTGCGGTTTATGAATTGCTCTACCGCACGGATATTCCGCCGATTGTAACAATCAACGAGGCGATTGACCTCGCGAAGATTTACTCGACGGATGATTCGCACCGTTTCGTTAACGGGGTGCTCGACAAGGTGAAAAAACACCTGTCCCGCCCCCTGCGAACGGCACAATAATGCGACTTCCCGGAGACTCTGCCTCGCGCGGGTCCCGGCGTCGTTAGAATATACTACAATGTTTGGTTCTATCCTTCAGAAATTTAAAGACGGCTTTAAAAAAACGGCACGTCTGTTTAGCGCAATCGGCGGGATCTTCTCGAAGAAACTCGATGCCGCTTCCATCGACGAATTGGAGGAAGCGCTTTACGGAGCGGATTTCGGCGTCGAGACCGCAGATGAAATTATGGCCGAAATCAAAAAGGCCTATGCCAAAAACAAAGAACTTCACGGGAAGGAAGCTGCCGAAATCGGGCGTCGCGTTTTGACTCAAGTGCTTGAGGGGGCCGCAGGGACGCTTCCGGATTCGTCGGCGAATAAACCCGAAGTCATCGCCCTCGTCGGCGTGAACGGCGCAGGCAAGACGACGACGGCGGCGAAGCTCGCGCATCGTTTTTCTCAAAACGGGAAAACGGTGATTCTCGGTGCGTGTGATACGTTCCGCGCTGCAGCAAATGAGCAGATTACGGCTTGGGCCGAGCGCCTTTCGATTGATCTTGTGCCGGGACGCCACGGGGCGGATTCTGCTGCCGTTGCGTTTGATACGGTCCAGGCCGCTCGCGCGCGCGGCCGCGATGTTGCTGTGCTCGATACCGCCGGTCGCTTGCACACCAAGAGTAATTTGCTCGAAGAGCTGAAAAAGATCTCCCGCGTCGTCGGGAAGCTCGACGCGTCGGCGCCGCATCACCGCTGGCTGGTGGTGGACGGAACGCTCGGCTCCAATTCAATTGAGCAGGCGCGCATTTTCCACGAAGCGTTCAATCTCACGGGGCTGGTTGTCACGAAGCTTGACGGCACTTCCCGTGGCGGGGCACTCGTCGGAATTTGGCGTGAACTTCGCATCCCGATTTATTTTGTCGGACTCGGCGAGAAGCCGGAAGACCTCCAAGCGTTTTCGGTTGAAAACTACGTGGAGGCAATTTTTAATGCGTAATTAAAATCCGTTTACTGAAAATGAAATCCACCAAGAAACTTGTCACCGTTGTGCTTCCGCAACAGGTTCTCGCGGAGGCGAAGGCTGTTCAGAAGAAATTCGGTATTTCCACGCTCAGCTCTTTGCTTCGTACGGCTCTCGAAGAAAAATCCGGAGTAAATCTGAAAACGCACAAGGAAAAGACACGCCAAATTTCCTTTCGCGTCGAGCCGGAAACGGTTGATGTGTTGACGAAGCTGGCGAAGCAAAACGGACGTAGCCTTGCCGATGTCGTTCGCCTGCTAATCAGCAACATCGGCCGCATTCCGGCAAAGAAGCTTTCCGTACTCGCAGTGGGCTCGCGCAAAAAAAGCGTCGCCAAGAAACCTGCTAAATCCGCAGCGCCTGCGAAAGCGGCAAAGCCGGCGAAGTCGGTGAAACCTGCGAAGAAAGCGTCTCCGGTGAAAAAGTCCGTGGCCAAGCCCGTTGCCTCGAAAAAGACTGCGAAACCGGTCGCTTCTGTAGTGAAAAAGCCTGCAAAGGTTTCGACGAAGAAGGCCGTAAAGGCGCCGGTGAAGAAATCTGCTCCCGCCAAGAAGGCGGCAGGGAAGGCACCCGCAAAGAAAAAGCGCCGCTAATGCGTTTTTCGTGATGTCCGAAGTCCGGGGTTGCATTTGGGCTTCGGGCATTTTTTTTTATTGTTATGAGAGTTCTTCGAGCTAAAAGCGCCGGATTTTGTAAGGGCGTTGAACGCGCCATCAATATTGCGCGTGACTATGCGTCGCGCGGGAGGCGGCCGGTTTTTACCGACGGACCGCTGATTCACAACAGCCAGATGATGGCGGAGCTTGAGCGGGAAGGCGTGCGGGAGCTCGGCGATTATCGAAGCAGTGAAAAGCTTGAAATTAATCTGAGTGACGAAGCGCGAAAGCAGGCGGTGCTTATCGTGCGGGCACACGGGATTACGCCGCAGCGCCGGGAGTACCTGCGTTCCCTTGGTTTGGAGTTTCGCGATGCGACCTGTCCGGATGTCGCGGCGATTGCCGGGCGTGTAAAAATGTATGCAAAAAAAGGATATACAACGGTGATTTTCGGCGATCCGGATCATCCGGAGGTGGTCGGCATTCTCGGTTATTCTCAGGAACGCGGACATGCAGTGCGCACGCTTGACGACATTGCGGCGCTTCCCGATTTGGGCGAGCGGGTGTGCATGGTGTCGCAATCGACGATGTATGTTGACGAATTTGAAGTGTTGGCGGAAGCGTTGAGGCAGCGCTTTCCGCAGGCCGTTGTCTTCAATACGATTTGCGGCGCGACGCGAGATCGTCAGGGAGACGTGCCTGCTTTGGCGCGGGACGGGGCAGAGGCAATTGTTGTTATCGGCGGCCGGCATTCCGCGAATACATTGAAGCTGGCCCGACTCGTTGAGTTGCAGGGCATTCCCTGCTATCACATTGAGACGCTTAAGGAATTGGATTTGGTTGCGCTTGCGCGTTATAAGACGATCGGAGTGACGGCGGGAGCTTCTACGCCCGGCTTTCTTATCGATGAGGTTTGTTGCGCGTTGGAAGCTCTCTAAATGAAAAATCCCGCCTGGCGACAAGCGGGATTTTGAAAGTGGCGGAGAGAGAGGGATTCGAACCCCCGGTACCTTGCAGTACACCTGATTTCGAGTCAGGCACAATCGGCCACTCTGTCATCTCTCCGTAAAAGGAAAGCCCTACGAAATCGTTTTCCGCCGCCTGAGTCAATGCGTAATTTTTATGGTGGCAAAAAAAATACGCTTGAGAGAGAATTTCCGTATCGTGAATTCAGTGCAGTTGAGTCCGTCGAAGTGGTCGTATCGCATCTATCGGTTTTATCGCAAGACCTTTACCGTTCAAATGCGCTGGGTTTTTGTCGGCGTCTTTGTTTGTCTGTGCGGACTTGCATTTTTGTTTTCTCCAAATGTTTCGATTGTCGCCGATCGCGGCGGAAGCTTCCCGTCAATGTCGGTCTGTGAGCATTTGCAGGAAGAAAGTGCGTTGCGGGATTCCACGCCACTGTTTTTGCCGACGCCCTGGAACGTTTACGGCGGCGGGGCTATGGCGGACGAGGAGATTGCCGTCGATGAGGACTTGGGCTTCTTCGGAAACTTTTTTCTCGATACCAATCGGGAGGCGCTTGCCTTGCGGGAGCATTTTCATCGCTCCGAAGAGGCTGTTTTTGAAGGCGCGTCGCGTTGGGGTTTGACGGATTCGTTCGGTGAACGTCGCTTTTGGGATGCGGAGTCGCCGATTGCACCGGGCGTGCGTATGTCTGTTGTAAACAGCGGCAACGGCGTACGTATTTTTTGCGGCGATATTGCTTTGGAGGGGATGTATGACGCCAAGATGCTCTGGGCTCCGATTGAGGTTGATTGCTACGGGGAAGCGGCTTATAGGCATTTTACCGTAGTCCGCTCTTCGGGGAGTGCGGAAATCGACAAGCGCGTTCTGGCTTTCATTCGTACCTGGGCCTCGAAGCATCTGCGCGAGCAGGGAAAATTTCGTTTTTGCGTGGGGCGCTAAAAAAAGTATTGACGATTTTTTATAAAATGAGAAAATGGCAATTCCTTTTCTTTCGTTCGCGAAGGGAGATGCTCGGATGCCCTTGTAGCTCAGTCGGTAGAGCGCGTCCTTGGTAAGGACGAGGTCGGCAGTTCAAGTCTGCTCGGGGGCTCCATTTCCAATTTTCAACAATAAACAAAAACAAATAAATAACTAAAACTATGGCTAAAGAAACCTACGTTCGCACGAAACCGCACGTCAATGTCGGCACGATCGGTCACATCGACCACGGTAAGACGACCACGACGGCTGCTATTCTCGCAGTTCAGGCTGCTAAGGGTCTCGCTCAGGTGAAGTCCTATAAGGATATCGCTAAGGGCGGTACGGTTCGTGACGACACGAAAACCGTTACGATTGCTGCGGCTCACGTTGAATACGAATCCAATGCACGTCACTACGCGCACGTTGACTGCCCGGGTCACGCTGACTTCGTTAAGAACATGATCACTGGTGCAGCACAAATGGACGGTGCTATCCTCGTAGTTAGCGCAGCTGACGGCCCAATGCCTCAGACACGCGAACACATCTTGTTGGCACGTCAGGTTGGCGTACCTCAGATTGTTGTATTCTTGAACAAGTGCGACCTCTTGGACGACCCAGAATTGCTCGAACTCGTTGAAATGGAAGTTCGCGAACTCCTCA
>JAZRTJ010000005.1:0-37018 GCA_045651925.1 Candidatus Spyradenecus sp.
GTTGGTGAGTTTAATTGTCTTCCTAAGCCCGCTTGGCCTCCGACTTCCCTCAAATCCCGAGCGCGTGCCGAATACGTGCGCTCGACGCTCGGGCAAGGCGGCAAACCCATCGCCGACATCGTCGAGCCCGAAAGCGAAGTCGCCATCCGGACCGCCGCCGAGAAAATCGTCATTACGCCGGCCGCCTCCCCCTTTAAAATTCCGGCGGGAGAAGCCGTCATCCTCGTTTCCGCAGACATTGCGCCCGACGAAAATCCCGGCACGCTCGCGTTGAGTTTATCCGTAAACGGCAAGCATCAGACAGTCGCCGAAATCGAAGTCCTGCCTGCCGCGCTTCCGCCGCCGCAGGATTGGAAAATCCACCTCGATTTGTGGCAACACCCGGAAGCCGTCGCCCGCTGGACCGGCACAAAACTTTGGTCGCAGGAACACTTCGCTGCGATGAAGCCGCTGATGAAACGCCTCGCCGATGCCGGACAAAAAGCCGTCACCTGCTCCATCATCGAAGAGCCCTGGGACCATCAGACGCGCGACCACTGGAGCTCAATGGTTCAGTGGCGCAAGACGAAATCCGGCGAATGGGAATTCGACTACACGGCATTCGATAAATATGTCGATTTCATGATGAACGAAGTCGGCATCCGCGAACAAATCTCCTGCTACACGATGGTTTCCTGGTCGCTCAAGACCACGTATTTCGATGAAGCTTCGGGAACGACGAAAACCATTTCGCTCGACCCGAAATCGCCGGACTACGATGCGACATGGAAAGCGTTTCTGACGAACTTCCGCGCTCACCTGAAAAAACGCGGCCTGCTCGAAAAGACCTGCATCGCGCTCGACGAACGTCCGGATCATCTCGTCAACGCCGCACGCGGAGTTGTCGAAAAATACGCGCCGGAGCTCAAAATCGTCTCCGCCGTCGACCGCCCGACAAAGATGGCGCATTTCGTCTACGACATCTCTGCGGTTTTCCAACATTCCGCAGGGCTGACGGAACTTGCCGATTCCCGCCGGAAACAAAACCGTAAGACAACCTGCTACGTCTGCACGAATCCGGCAAAACCGAACACCTTCCCGCATTCAGCGCCGGCCGAACCGCATTGGCTTTTGCTCTACACCTCGGCCAACCGCTTCGACGGATTTCTGCGCTGGGCCTACAATTCCTGGGTCGATAATCCGTTCGCTGATTGCCGCTGGCCGAAACGCTACTGGCCTGCCGGCGACTGCTTCCTCGTCTATCCCGGCAACCGGACAACGCTCCGCTTCGAAACGCTCCGCGACGGCATCGAAGATTTTGAAAAAATCCGCCTGCTCCGGGACGCTTCCCGCCGGGCAAACGCCTCCGATGCCCTCAAAAGCGCCGTTGCGGATTTGGAAAACTACCTGACGACGACATTTACGGTCGAAGCCGGATTCGGCACCGCGCACAGCGAGCAGGTACGAAACGCCCGAAAACTCATTGACAACGCTTCCCGCCGTCTGTAATCCGAATGTTTTAACATTTAGATTACGCCTCCGACCATGAATTCCCGCGAACGTTTTCTCGCCGCCGCACGCTACGAAGCCACAGACCGTCCGCCGGTCTGGATCATGCGCCAAGCCGGGCGCTATCTGCCGGAATACCGGGCGCTAAAAGAGCGCCATGATTTCCTCACACTCGTAAAAACGCCGGAACTCGCAGCAGAAGTTACGCTCCAACCCGTGCGGCGCTTTGAAGCGCTGGACGCCGCTATCACTTTCAGCGACATCCTCGTCATTCCCGAAGCGCTCGGTCAAAACTACCGCTTCGGCAACGGCGGCATCACCATGGAATTCACGCTCGATTCGCCCGAGCAAATCCGGCGCTTGGCAACAGCCGACAGCGTTTGCGAGAAACTCGCCTACGTCCCCGCCGCCCAAAGAATCGTACGCGAGCAACTCGGCGACACGCGTGCTCTGCTCGGCTTCGCGGGCACCCCTTGGACGCTTGCGACTTACATGGTCGAAGGCGGCTCCGCCAAGCAGTTTTCCAAAATCAAGGCTCTCGCCGCCGAGCAGCCGGAAGCCTTCAACGCCCTGATGGAAAAACTTTCCGACGCGATTGTCCTTTACCTGAAAATGCAGATTGCCGCCGGCGTCGATGCCATCCAGCTCTTCGATTCCTGGGCGGCTCTGTGCACGGCTCAGGAATACGAAACGCTCTCGTTGCAATGGATTCGTAAAATCATCGCTGCCATGCCCAAGGAAACGCCGATTATCGTCTTCGCCAAGGGCATGGCCCATTTCGCGAAAGCCGTCGCGGAAAGCGGCGCAAGCGTGCTCGGGGTCGATTGGACGCATTCCCTCCGCGACATCCGAAAAAACCTTCCCTCCGGCATGAAACTCGCCCTGCAAGGCAATCTCGACCCGGCGGTTTTAAACTTCGAAAACACCGGAATCGTACGGGAACGTACGCGCGCAATCCTCGACGAAATGGCGGACGAAAACGGATTCATTTTCAATCTCGGCCACGGTATTCAACCCTGCGCCCGCATTGAAAACGTCGCCGCCATGCTGGAGGAAATCAGCCATGCCCAACGATAAAATCCGCATCGAAAAAATCCGGGCCTACGGCTACCACGGCGTCTTCCCGCACGAAAAAAGCCAAGGGCAAAATTTTTACGTTTCGCTGGCTCTTTCGCTCGATTTGCAAGCCGCAGGCAAAAGCGACGATTTGGAGCAAACGGTCAACTATGCCGCCGTCGTCGCCCGCGTTGTCGAAATCGTTTCCGCCCGTCCCAGCTTCAACCTGATTGAGGCGCTCGCGGAAAAAATCGCCGCAAGCCTGCTGCGTGAATTCACGCGGGTTGATGCGATTGAGGTTGAAATCCACAAGCCCGAAGCGCCGATTCCCACTCCGTTCGGCGATGTCATTGTCTCCGTTTCCCGCACGCGTGAAAGCCTGTAATTCGGATTCGACGGCACGAAGCTCCGGACTTAAGCTTTAATCTTAGAAACCTAATCTTCCTGCAATGAGCGAAGAACTGAAATGCCAAATTTGCGGAGCCCCCGCGACCGTCCATCTGACCCAGATTATCAACGGGAAGATGCGCAAGATCCATCTCTGCGAAAAATGCGCCGCCAAGCACAACGCCACGGAATTGCCGCTGATTAAATTCGCCGAGATGATTACCAAAAAGCTTTTCGGCGAAAAGCTCGGCAAAGAAATTTTAGAAGGCACGGCCAAAGCATTTTCGGAAAAGGATTTGAAGCTCGGGAAGCAGTGCCCGAAATGCGGCATGAGCGAAAGCGAACTCGAAAAACACGAACGCTTCGGTTGCCCGCAGTGTTACGAAACGTTTGCCGAAGCCCTGAACACCCTGTTGCCGAAGATCCAACACGCCAATGCCGCGCCCGAAGGTATTGCTTCGGCGCCCGCCACACCCGCAAAAAAGCGCCGGGCGGCACCGCAGGTTTCCGTAGAATCCCTCGAACAGGCGCTCCGCGACGCCGTTGCGAAAGAAGACTACAAGCTCGCCGCCACGTTGCGCGACCAAATCGCGGCACTGAAAAACAAACCTGTCAAAGCAACCCGTAAAAGAGCCGCCGCAACAACTGCAACGACAGGCAAGAAAACGACGGCGACAGACACAACCAAACGCCCCCGAGGAGGGAAAAAATAATGAGCGACCTAAAACGTTTCCTCGCCGATTCCAACCTGCTTCCGCACCGCTCGCTACCGATCCTGATCCGCTCCCGCGTGCGCTTGGCGCGCAATCTCGCCGACAAAGTTTTCCCGGAACGCCTCTCCCCGCAAGAGCGCGAAGACATCAAGCAATGTATTCTCGCAACGCTGAAAAAACTTCCGGAACTCGCCGACTCCGTCTGCTTCGAAATGCACGATCTCGCGCTTTCCGAAGCGGAAATGCTCGTCGAACGCCACCTCATTTCCAAAGAGCTCGTCGAACGCGAAGGCGCCGCCGTAGTCATCTCTCCCGACCGCAAGCTCTCAATCATGATTAACGAAGAGGACCATTTTCGTATTCAGGTTATGGATGCGGAAATGAACCTCTCCTTACTCGCGGAAACCGCCCGAACGCTCTCCGAGGCCATCGCTCGGGAACTTCCCTTCGCCAGCTCGCCGCGCTACGGATTCCTGACGGCGTGCCCGACCAATCTCGGCACCGGCATGCGCGTCTCCGTCATGGCCCACCTCCCGGGCCTCGTCATGGACGGCCAAATGGAAAAAGTGGTCCGCTCGCTCAACATGTGCGGCCTCACCGTACGCGGCTCGCTCGGCGAAGGCTCCGACGCCGCAGGAAGCATCTTTCAGATTTCCAATCAACGCACGCTCGCTCAAACGCCTCAAAAAATCGCTGCAACGCTCCAAGACTGGCTTAAGAGCCTCGTCGAACAGGAACGCAACGCGCGCCGCCGCATCGTACGCCGCAACAAAAGCATTTTCTGCGATCAGGTCGGCCGCATTTACGGTGAAGCCCGCTTCGGCATGCTGATTTCCGAAGGCGAAGCCCTGACCGGTCTCTCGCTCATGCGCCTCGCCTGCGACCTCGGAATTTTCCCGGAATACACCCGCGTCCGCTTCGACGAATTGCTCATCGAAACACAGGATGCCCATATCCGCTTCCGCAACAAAATCGCGGGGACGGCAAAACCGAGCGAACTCGCCGACCGCTACCGCGCCACGCTCTTCCGCGAAACCTTCGCAACGCTTCCGCCGCCGGATTTCTCGCGGATATAATCGCCTCCTTCCCGGATTCGACGAAATCCCGAAAACAACAAAGGCGTCCCCGAATCACTCGGGAACGCCTTTTGTTTTTCCGGAAGATTAAACACCGAGCATGCCGGTGATATTGCCTTCCGCGTCCAAATCGATGGATTCCGCGCAGGGCACCTTCGGAAGCGCCGGCATGCGCATGATATCGCCGGTGAGCGCGACGAGGAAGCCGGCACCCGCAGCAATTTCAAAATCGCGAACCGTAATTTTGAAGCCCTTCGGGCGACCGAGCTTGGCGGGATCGTCGGAAAGCGAATTCTGCGTTTTCGCCATGCAGATCATCATCTTGTCGCCTCCGGCAAGCGCCAGAGATTCGAGCTTCTTCTGCGCCTTCGGGAGAATGACAACGCCGTCTGCGCCGTACATTTCCTTGGCAATCGTTTCGAGTTTTTCCGCGACAGGAACGTCGAGCGAGTAAAGCGGCTTGAACTCCGGCGAAGGCTTTTCGCAGGCTTCGCAAACGAGCTTGGCCAACTCCGTGCAACCCGGTCCGCCTTCCGCGAACGAGCCGGCATAAGCGGCTGGCACGCCCTGTGCGGCACAGAACTGCTCGACCGCGGCAAATTCTTCCGGCGTATCCGTCGGGAACTTGTTGAGCGCAACGACAATCGGACGACCGAATTTCTTCGCGGAATCAATGTGCGCACCGAGATTTTCCAACCCGCGTTCAACTGCGGCAACATCCGTTTCGGTGAGCTCCTTCAGGCCCTTTCCGCCGTGCATCTTGAGCGCACGGATCGTCGCAACGATGACGACGGCGTCCGGTGCGATGCCTGCCGAGCGGCACTTGATATCAAAGAATTTTTCTCCGCCCAAATCAAAGGCGAATCCGGCTTCCGTGATGGCATAATCCGCATAGTTCATCGCCATTTTCGTCGCGATGACGGAGTTGCAGCCCTGCGCAATGTTGGCAAACGGACCGCCGTGAACGAACGCGGGAACGCCTTCGACGCTGGACACCAAATTCGGTTTGAGCGCTTCCTTCAAAATTGCCATGAGCGAACCGGTCACGCCGATTTCTTCAGCGAAGACCGGCTTGTTTTCGGCATCAAAACCGACAACCATCTTGTTCAGGCGCGCACGCAGGTCTTCGTAGTTTTCCGCGAGGCAGAGAATCGCCATGATTTCGGAAGCCACCGTAATGTCAAAACCGCTTTCGCGCGGAACGCCGTTGCCGTTGCAGCCGACGACGATGTGGCGCAGCGAGCGGTCGTTCATGTCGATCACGCGCTTCCAGGTAATGCGGCGCGTATCCAAGCGCGTATTACGGAAGTAGAGCTTGTTGTCGATTGCCGCAGCCAACAGATTGTGCGCCGCCGTAATCGCGTGAAAGTCGCCCGTAAACTGAAGGTTGATTTCCGTCGCCGGCTGAACCGTGCTTTTCCCGCCGCCGGTGGCACCGCCCTTGCGGCCGAAAACCGGGCCCATCGAGGGCTGACGCAGCGCGAGCGCAACGCTCTTGCCGATGAGCTTCATACCCTGAGCCAGGCCGATGGACGTCGTCGTCTTGCCTTCGCCCGCCGGAGTCGGCGTAATCGCGGAAACAAGAATCATCTTGCCGGGCTTTTTGCCGGAGTTCAGCGCTTCGAGGGCAATTTTGCCCTTATCGCGACCGTAGGGTTCCACCATTTCGGCAGGAATCCCGAGTTGAGAGGCCAAGGAGAACACAGGAAGTTTTTCCATAATACCGAGAGCATAAAAATGCCGCGACGGGAACGCAAGCGGCGATTCGCATTCCCGGATGAAAAGCACCTCGCGGAAATCCCTTCCGCCCGCAACTCACAGCCCGGAATTTTAATGCCGGCGGCGGCGCGTACCGGCGAACGCCAATGCAACGATTCCTGCCAGCAACCCGAATACCGACGGTTCCGGAATCGCCAAAAGCTTAGAAACGGAAAGCGAGGTCAGATTAGTCACGCGATTCTTATATCCGCCGATTGTCGCATCGAGATAGACACGCGAATCCTCAACCGTGATATTCGATTCCACCAGCTTTTCTACGCCGTCGTCGGAATCCGTCAGATAAACTTTGGTGACAAACCCGTATTCATCAAATTCACATCCCCATGCAGTGACAGCGTGAGCGCCGGAAAGCGCACCGGAAGTACTCACATAGAAAAATTCCAGACCGACAACGGCATTGCGATTGGAAAACGCATCGATTAAAAATGCCGAAAATGCCGCGTAGTCCGCATAGGTCGTCTTTTGAAAATCGCCGTCAAAATTGTTCCCGCACAACGCGGAGGCCGATGAATAAACATCCGTAAAGAATCCGCCCGTTCCCGTCGCATCGGTTTTCACTTGGGCAATATTGCTTCCCGGAGCCTCTCGATAGAATTCCCCCGTCATATACCACGGAATCGCATAATGTCCGTACCCGCCTTTATTAGTCCAATTATTCACGAAGTACTCAAAGATTTCGTACTGACGGCGCACGGAGTTTTCCCGCTCGGGCACACGCCCGTCCGGCGTTCCCGCCGCAATGGTATATCCGGCGGACGTATATGCATCTTGCCAATATTGAAGCATGTTGGACGATTGCGCCGCCCAACAAAGGCTATAATCCGAAAGCGCACCGGGTCCCAACGCATCAATATCCGTCTGAGACCTCGGATAAAATGCTTTGTTGACATCGTGCCAGCCGGAATCACGTGAAACGCCCAAAGCCCAAACCGCTTCGGCAACGCCCGCCAAGGCTACGGAAGCACCTACCGGCAAGCACGCCGAAACGCCAACCAAAAGAAGTAAATTACGATAAGAATGCATAGCACATCACAAAACCTATCTATTGAATAGGAATCAACAATTAACCACTCAAATGCAATTTTCTCTCCTGCCGGGCACCGTCTAAAATCACTCCCGAAACAACCCGCGGTTTTATTCCCGAGCGAAACAATCAGGGAAGTCCGATAAAAAACGTATTGACGAGTACAAAGAAAAAAGGCTTAATCGTGAATAATCCTTTCTTTTACGGGGGCGTAGCTCAATTGGTAGAGCGTCTGCATGGCATGCAGAAGGTCGTCGGTTCGATTCCGATCGTCTCCACCAAATTTTTAAACCGAATCAGTCCGACGCTGGTTCGGTTTTTTGTTTTCCGGAATTTCGACGGACACGCCAATAACATTGTATTCTCCCCGCTCCGGGATAAAATGCCCATTCATGAGAAATGCTCTTCAAAGCCTGCCTTCCGCCGTAGCCCGGCGTTTGGAAAACGAAATCCGTCCCGACGAATCCGTCTTGCTTGCCGAACAGCCCATCGCACGCGGACTCAATAAACTGACAAAAATCCTATTGCTCTCCGCGCTGTTCGTCCTAGTCGCCTATCCGCTAATGCTCAATACCTTCGTCCCCGAACTCGGCGCTTCGTGGCAATGGCTTAAGTGGCTGCTCTACACATTCTTTGCGCTTAGCATTCCGATGTGCATTCCGCTAATGACCGCACCGTTGCTTCTGAAACGCCTGCGGAAACAATCCGCCTTTGCGCTGACAGACCGGCGCGTCCTTGCCCTAAATGCCTTTCCGTTCTATTCAAAAACCCAATCGTTCGACATTGAACACGGAATGATCAAGTCCGTCTGCCTAAACCGCGATGGTAGCGGCGATCTTTTGCTTGCTTCCGCAAGCGGGCGCGGGTGGCTCCGCGACATCCCCCGGCTAAAACAATTCATCGCGGCCTTAGGGCGTTTGGGCGTGCGCGAACCGAGCTCGGAAGCCTATGCAGAGTACACGCTTCGCTCCGCGCAACGAGGCTTGATAAAACAATCACTTACTTTAGCGGCTCTGGCGATTTTCTGCCTCCTTTTGAACTCGCTGACAAACGCAGCCGACACCCTGCGGGCAAGCGGCGTACGGACGGAAGCCCAAATCGTCGGAATCAGCGAAGAAAAAAGTGCATCGGGAAGAAGCTCGCGGACAATTTATCGCCCCATAGTTCTCTTTTCCACTCCGGACGGACAAAAGCATTGGCAAAAACTTGGACATGTTGACGGTATTTACTTGGTTGGTTCCGACTACAATAGACCGGCATCCGTCGGCAAAAGCGTGGAAATTGTCTACAACCCGGCCGACGTCTCGGAACTCGTCGTCGCGGAAAGCTCCGACCGCCTTCAACAGGCCATGATTCGCTATATACGTAATATCGCCATCCTCGCGATGATCTGCACAGCCCTAATGTTGCTCGGCGAAATTCGGGCTTGGTTTTTCGGGCAGCGCATTAAGCGCGGCGAGGTTTAGCGTCCCGAAGTGCCAAAGTCCCGCAATATAAAATCCGCAAACTCAACTGTGTTTGCGGATTTTTACGTGTCCGAGGAAGTTTCAGATGCGCCTTATTTTTTCTTACAATGCGAGCAAGAGCAGCCGGCCCCGTGAATCAAGTCCGCCTCGCCCGGCAACAATTCGTTCCCTTGAGGTTTCACAAACGATTCCGGCGCATTCGGATCCGTTCCCGCCGTTTTATGATAACGCCCCGTCGCCGGATCGCGCTCATAACGCGTGAAGCCCAACCGCGCCAATTCCTGAGAATCATTGACCTTGCGTTTGATTTCGCCTTCCCCGTAACGCGTAACCAGACCCGCAGCCGTAAGCACGCGGCGCAACGGCTCGCCCGTCAGCGGATGGTGCGTCAGCGGAGCATCGCCGAACGCCTGCTCGATTTCGAGTGTCGCGCCGTCGCTTCCGTCCGGATTTACAATGCAATAAACAAACGTAGGCATGAGGGGAAGATTAGAGATTAAAGATTAGAGATTAAAGAGAAAACAGGTTGAGGCACCGCCGCGTATCGCCTTAAATACGTCTATGCTTTGTAGCGAGAAAGTTTATTCCATCGACGACTTGCACACTTGGACGCGCACCGAAGCGAGTTTCGCCGTGCTCGGGAAACCGATTGCGCATTCGCTTTCGCCGAAAATGCACAACGCCGCTTTCGCCGCCCTGCAGGAACGTTATCCGCATTTCGCCCGCTACCGCTATTTCCGATTCGAAATCGCCCCGGAATCCCTCGACGAAGCTCTCCCGCTTTTCTTTGAAAAAAACTTTCACGGACTCAATCTGACAATCCCGCACAAGGTCGCCGCGCTTCCCCTGCTAAAAGCAACCTCTCCGGAAGCCGAACTCATCGGCGCCGCCAACACACTTGTCCGCAACGACAAGCTCGGCGGATGGCGCGGAGAAAACACCGATGGCCGCGGATTCGCCCGCGCCGCAGAAATGCAGCTCGGCATCACGCTCACGGGAACACAGGTCGTCTTGCTCGGGGCCGGCGGTGCCGCACGCTCCATCGCTGCCACCGCGCTCGCGCAAAACTGCGCTTCACTCACAATCGTCAACCGTTCCCGCGAGCGCGCCGAAACCCTCGCAAGCGCACTTAGACAATTCGGAATGACGAGTGCCGAATTGCGAATTTTTTCTCCGGAAGAAATCGGGAATCCGGAATGCGGAATTTGCAATTCACAAGCACCCGCCCTCGTTGTCAACGCAACCGCGCTCGGCTTAAAACCCGAGGATGCTTCGCCCTTCCCGCCGGAGCTTTTGCGCGACGACATGGCCGTTTACGACACGACTTACGGCACGCACACAAGCGCACTCGTCGCCGCCGCACGGGAACGCAACCTACCCGTTGCAGACGGCCGCTCCATGCTCGCCTGGCAAGGCGCCCTCGCCTTTGAATGCTGGACTTCCGTCCCCGCCGCCGACACCTTCCCCGTCATGTTCCGCGAGCTTTCTTAGGAAACGGAACCACGAATAAACACAAATTAACACGAATTTTCGCCCGCCCATCTAACAAAACTGCCGCTTGCGGCAAAAATATTAGATGAAAGACAAAGAATAAATTCTACTCGCCTTGCGCCTTATCGTTCAGGTACTTCACTAATTGTACGGTTGCCTTGCTACGCCCCTGAACATTCGCAAGACCGTTTTCTTTGAGTTCTTTCAGCGGATACTGCCCGACGGGATATTTCTCAACCAGTTTCAGCTTCATATACCGAATTTCTTCTTCAGCAAAAGGCTCTTTGTAGTAAGAACGATCCCCAAAAGAAGAACGCTTCCCGTAAAGATCTGCAGCGACGACCTCGCATCTGAACATTATGGATTTAAATTTCTCCCCGACGTATATGTACACCGTGTCTCCTACTGTCGTATTTGTAGACTGACTCCACTCGATCGTATCGAGGTTATCAAAGGCACCAACAATATCGTAATATTTCGGATTACAGGGAATGATCCATACATCATCAAGGCGCGCGGAGATCGTGCGACCTTCCTTTTTTGCACGAAGCTCATTCAGCCAAGCCCCGTTGTATTTAAAATACCGCGGTCCGGCCACACCATGCTTACTCCCCGTAAACTCTGTCGCAAGCGCAGAGAGAGACCATTGTCGCCCCTGATACTCAACCGTCTTGTCATCGACAACCACACACTGGGCTCCGGAATTGGCATTCCCGCGACAAGTAAACGTAATCGTAGCGCCGACAGGAATACCGCACTTGGAAAATGCAAACGGCGAAAGACGCTCGATGTGCTCTTCCTCAATTTCTTGAGCGAGTTCTTCGCTCTTTTGCTCTTCCACCGTCGGCTCGTACAAATGAAGCCGATTTTTGCAACCGCTGAGGACCGCAATTGTTTCGAGGATTGAGTATGCCTGCTCCGGCGACATCGCATAAAACTCACGAACCCGCTTTTTCCCGTCCACTTCATCAATAGAGCGCAAATTCGGATTAAGACGATCGATCATTGAATGAAGTTTCAAGTCTGTCAATCGCTCTGCGACCTCGTATGTGGCATAAATGCGAAACGCGAAAGGAATACACTCGCTGTTATTCAATTGCTTCAACCGCGACTCCACATTGTCCGCATAGCCAATTTTTACATACTGCGGAAACGACGGGTTTGTAAGAATATAGATTACGCCCTTTTGACTCATGCAGATCTCCTTTGATTAAAATGGAAGTTCATCATCCGCATACTCAATCTTAACAACCGATATTTTAGCGATGATATTGTTTAACACCAATCGTTGCCAATCTTCCGATAGCGAATTATACCATTTTTGAAACTCCGTCACTATTTCACACGGAATTTCTCTTTGCGTGTAAAACTTATAATTACCTTTGACTACGATAGATACAAGATCATTGGGATTCTGAACGATATTTTCAAAGCAATTGCGCTGAATAACAGCATGTATATTATCCTTAAATTCCTTGACGTCCGCAACAAAAGTTCTACAATCCTTAAAGCATGACAAGCATGTCATAATCGCATTTGAAAACTCTTGGTATATTTCCTTGTCTTTTTGGCTTATTTCAAGATTCCCAAAATCCTTCTTGACCATTGCTTCCTTGATTTCAGCGAAAGAGGCATACCGATTCTCTTTGTTTAGTTCCATCATTTTTTGCAAAACAAAATCATACGAGAATAGGAAATCCGCATGAATTTCTCGCAAAAGTCTGTTGTATAGTTCCGCCAAGTAGAACATATCCGTTTGAGAATCATACTTGCCCTCGAAATACTCGTTGGGAAGCCTATCCAGTCCGGAACGGTTAATAATCTCAGCCATACTATCGTCAGATGTATCGATGGGCGAGAATGTTTTGCCTAAACCAAAATCAATGATTTTTACTACTCCATCGCGTGTAATTAGAATGTTTCCTTCTCGTATATCACGATGAACAATTCCTCGTTCTTCTATGTAGGCAAACCCATCTATAAGCTGCGAAAAGATAGCATCGGGATCAACACCTTTTGCCCATAAAGATGGATCGTCCAGATATTCATCTATCCTTTTTCCGTCTATATACTCCATTAAGATATACCCTGTATATAGCGACTCAAAGGGATAATAGCTAAAGACTCTAACCACGTTTTTGTGATTAAGTTTATACATAATCTTGATTTCTTGCAAAAATGAATCAAAGAACTCCTTGCGGTCACTTTCGTAATATGGTTCGTATTTCTTTGCTACGAAGAGCTCATCGATGAATGGATCTTTGAGCAAAACTGTTTGGCCAAAAGATCCCGATCCCAGATCGTTGTTCACCATTACATAGTCCTTTTGTTTTACAAAAGCGACGATATCACCATTATTTTTCACTCTATGCTGTCACCTCACTTCATCAGCTTAATCAAAGATTCTATAAATGTCTTTTCACCCTCGCTCAATCGCTGAGCATAATTCTTTACTGCTTTTATGATAATTTTTACTCCTTGCATTTGCAAAAAGTTTTCGGCGTTGATGTAGGATTGCTCAACTGTTGTCGGTTGAGAAGTATTCACAGTATTCCAAGCAAGAGTTTCCACAAGGTACTTGTTCATCAGCTTGCGAATATGATCCTGCATTTCGGAAAACTGCCGTGTTGTGTAATAGTGTCGAAGGAGGATTACATCATCGATGTAATCCTTAACCTCTTTGACATCCTTGAATTTTTCGTATATTTTTAAGTAATCTGTCATTTTCACTCCATCGGCTTAACCTTTGATTCAACAAATGCAATTTCATCCTCGGTCAAAGTATATTTGGCATACAGTTGAGCATCAATCTCGCTTATAGGGTTGCTCCAATCAATATCCGACGCATTTGTAAAATCTTGCATTGGTACAAACTGATATACATTTTGGTACAATGCTTGTGACGATTTCATTAATCCTACCATGAATCTTAAAAATTTAGTTTCCATATACTTTTTAAGATTTTCCGCTTCACATCTAGTGGCAAAGGAACCAATGGCTATTAGGGCACCAGAGCATATAGTGTAAGGTTCTCCAATAAAACTTCTGCCAATAATGGAAACTTTTTTGTCATCAAATAATGTGCCAGCTCCACCATTCATTTTTGAAGTAAATACTTTCCATTTAGTAAAGACATTTTCGTTTCTTCTTACTACGTCAGGAGAAACATACAGGATTTCCTCAAAAGCACAAAGCATAGGGATAGTATGTGTGCTATCTTTTTGCTTGGTTGAAACACTGAGCAATCTTGCATTGCTATCAGGAACACCAAACGGGTTTCGCGAAGTTGTTGTTTCTGTTAGCGATTTGAAATCGGGGTGACACAAGACTTTTTTAATGTAAGAAGACATTATATTCATAGGAAGGATTTTATCCATTCCCTGTTCAAATAAAGGTCGTATAACAGAGTTCGCTGAATTGCCAGCAACCTCCTTAAATTCAACATCTCCGCTGTACGAATTATCATATAAATAGTAATTAATGCTTCCTACGGATATCCCTTGGAAAACATCATTTGTTAAATGGTTTGTTATTTTCTTAAAATGATTATTGTTATATGCAAACTCCCTTAATTTCGGGAACGAGCCATCTTGACCGTTACCAGTAAACCATCTAGAGGGAGTGATCAGGCACGATAATTCAGCAATTTCTGCAGATGCTATGATAAAATATGGGAACAATTGTTTACCCAAAGCCTTGTTTGAAGTTTCGTGTCCAACAATTTCTTGATACGGAGGATTACCTAATACTACATCAAAATTCACTATCTCATCTCCTTCTGTAATTTCATCGTTTATTGTAATGCTGTCAAACGGTTTGTTCTGTCGTAACAATGCCGCTATCTTGGTATAGTTAATATCGCCGTTCTCGTCCTTAACCTCTAAAAGGGTGTAAGAGGTGAATTTGGAAGCGATATTATCCACATTCAAGCCCAAAATCTCGTATATCATACGTGTAAACTCATAGGTGATACCTGATGTGGGGATGGTGTAAATTGCATCCTTCAATGCTTCTTTATCATAGCCCAAGGTGATACACTTTTCAAACACGGCAAGGGCGAATTCGCCCGCTTTACCTGCGATATCAAGCACCTTATTTCCGCTATCCATTACGACTCTCCAATCGGCATCATCAATCATGTCGATCATATCCTTGCAGATATGCTTCGGCGTGATAACCTCGGATTCTCCGAGCTTTCCAAATTTCTGAACAGATACGGATGCGCGAGTGATAGGCTCAATGCTATCATCGTGTGAAAGCTGATTGAGATTATGAATTTTATAATCCAAACGGCTGAGAACAAACTTATCGGCGTGTGCCAACATTCCTTGAAGCACAACCTTGCTGATACCAAAATTTCTTGCAATACGAGCGTTGTTCGGCTCGTCGATGCAATCAATAATATCGCTGAGAGAAATAACCGTGTTCTTAGTAAGGAATGCAAAGAACAGAATTCTCGCATAGTAAGATCTGAACTGCTCTACAGCATTCTTGGTTTTTTCTTCTGCTTGTGTTGTGTCAGTAGGCTCATCGGTAGGTGTATCCGTTCCAGTAGGTGTACCTGTTGCTCCCGTGGTATCGGTTGGATCGGTATCATCGGGCGTGTCCATATCGTCACCATCACCGTCTGCACCCTTGATGGTAAAACCTGCTTTTGAGCCAAGCTCGTTTTCACGTTCAATAGCTGCACGAATAGCGGCAATATCAAGCAGGGACATATCTACGGGGATTTCAACGGTTTCTTCAGCTACGCCGCGCGTTTTGGAGTATTCGCTGACCGCTTTGAGTATATCCGTTGCCGTAATCTGAACGATCTTGTCCTTGTTCATCACGATAACGGGAGAGATACGCAGTTCTTCTTCAATACGCTCACGGAGCTTGCTGTTTCCGGCTTCGTCGGTATTGACATTATACACCTGCGCCTTTTGCTCTTGCATGACGAAAACACGGTCGGGATCAAAGTCGACGAGAAGAGTTTGAGGCTTCATGTTGAACTTGATCGTTTCGCCGTTTTCACCCACAAAGGTCTTTATGTATTGGTTCTGCAAACGGAATACTGCCTGATCGTATTCCTGCGGAGAGGAAGTATCTTTGAGGAACAGCATAGTATCCCATTCGGGAACAGTACTGCCTGTCAGCATGCGGTTAACCGTCAAGGAGATAGTTTTCTTGCCCTGTGCTTCGCAGGCGCTGATAGCTCTCTTAATATCGCTCGGTTTCTTATATCTGTTAGGGTTGTCCACGCCGGAGATGTTGATAATCTCGTAGTCGTTCAAGTTTTTGAACTTGTCGGCGTTGCCTCTGATCAATGCTTCGAGCGCATCGCAAGAAGCACAGTACGGCAGAACAACAACGATATGGCGACACATTTTTCCGTCCTTGATTTTGTCATAATCGAGGAATCCGAGCAGTTCTTCATCTTCTTTGCTACCGTCAATAACTTCAAGAAGTTCAAGTATCTCCTGTTCGTGAACGAACAGCTTGTGGCTTCCGTCCTCAGCTCTGCCAACGGATTTAGGCTTGAAGAGTGCGGAGAAAGCATCCGACATACCGCTTTCACGCAAAGCTGCCATGCGCTTACGTGCAGACTCATTCGGATTGAACGCAAATCTTATCATCTGAGGGAAGCCAAAATAAGGATTCTCCCATTCTTCCTTCGGCTCGTCCTTGGAGAAGTTATCTCTATCCCATTCCTCTTGCTCACGAACGATGTCGGTGAACTGATAGAAGGCAATCAAGTCTTGCTCTCTGTCGAACTCATCGCTCATCAAAATACGGTAAGGCGTACCCGAGAGGTGAACGGTTACATTAACATCGAATTCCCTGGTGCTTTCCAAGATATCCTCAACGGCGTACTTTTCTTCCTTGGAGAGCTTCTCACCTCGGCTTGCGCGAAGAACAGCACCGTATTTCTCGGCTCTTGCACCGAAGTGTGTTTCATCGACGAGAAGAAGGTCAATCTTGCGACCGAAAATTTGGGCGTGCTTGTCCTTGATATTCTCGCCTTGAAGATCCTGCAAGGTCAAGAACACAACGACCTTTTTCGGGGTGGTGGAATGGTCAAGTGTATCCGTGATGATGCAATAATTGTTTTCCAAGTCGGCAGAAGAGAAAAATTCATAATCGTTTCTGAAGTTCTCGGCACTCTCTACCGTCTTGCGCCACTCATCACGCACATCGGCTTTTGCGGAAACAACCACAACGAGCTTTGCTCCCATTTCCTTCGCACAGCACATAGAGGTGAAGGATTTGCCGAAACGCATAACGGCGTACATAAGCAGATGCGTTCTGCCGTTTGCCACGGCTCTTTTAAATGCATCTATGGTTGCCTGCTGATTCGGACGTGGAAACCACATGCCGGTAGAGGCATATTTCTCGGTGGTCGGTAATTGCGTGGCGGCATCGTAATAATGATATTTG
This sequence comes from Candidatus Spyradenecus sp., assembly GCA_045651925.1. Classification (GTDB taxonomy): domain Bacteria; phylum Verrucomicrobiota; class Verrucomicrobiia; order Opitutales; family UBA953; genus Spyradosoma. The sequence goes on from JAZRTJ010000005.1 coordinate 16,901, forward strand.
CCTGTTTTGCTATGGTAATCCTCGTTGATATCAGCGATTGCTTCTTCCACGTCACCTACAGTCGCTTCTCTGAAGAATTCTCTTGAATAGTATGCACCTTCGGGGAGATCAGTTGCTTCAAGACGGATTCTGCGCTTTTCAGATTCCAGGAAGCTGTGAACCGCAAAGTCACGAAAATATACATCGTCTGTGATTCTCGCGCTCCCTTCAAACTCCTGTTTGAGATTCGGGAAATACTCGCGCCATTCGCTGAGTCGCTTGGACACGGGGCGGTAGGTATCGCCAACCTTCAGATAGTTCGGGATCGTATTCGTGGTGAAAGCATATATATGAGGTTCTACGCGACCTGTTATTAAGCTGTCAAGAATGCTTAAGTCTTTCATCATAATGTTCCAATCAACCTTTTTTTAAGAGGGACACGAAGGATACCTTCTTGTTTGCCTTCCAATCCTTTATAACACAGTAGATGCCTGTGTGCGCATAAGGATCATTCTTAGCACATCCGGGGCATGGCTGCTTCTCGACTTCGTCGTCGAAGAGAGACAACTGACCTCCCCCCACCTCTTTGCAACTTTCGGGGATTACAAATTTCAAGCCGTCCATCTGCCATATGTTCCACGAAAGGATTTCGGCAATTTTCTTAAGCATTTCGATGGTAGGTTCTTTGTCGAACTTTGCTTTATAATAGTCAATGAAGGTAAAGAGCAGATTTTCTCGTGCCAAAAGCACATTATCGCCCTGCCAATCGTAACCGTAGATATTTTGAAAGGACTTGATTGCCCATTTCAGCCATTCTTTCTCTGTTTGTGTATTCTCGCTTACAACACGGAGCTTTCGGTCAAGCAATCCAATCCTTTGTGAAAGCTCTATCATGTATCCGCTAACGGTATCATAACGGCTGACAAGGTACGGAGCTTCTCCGCAGGTAATCTCCAAACGAACATCGTTAATGTAATCTTGCCACGTCTTGCCTGTTATGGTGGGGAATGCAATCGGCTCGTTTGTCGCAATCCAAGTCTTTTCGATTTCCTCATTGAACACGAAGTCAGTACCAAACCATGCGTTGTCGACTAGATTGTTCTGTTTGTTGCAGATCCAAGAAGGGGTGAACACCTCCGCTTTATCACGAATGCGGTTGATTTGCTCCTTTTTGGATTTCTCGGTTCTCGGCTTTACAATGTTTCCGTGGTAGCCCGTAATGGCTTCAACGGTTATATGGTCGTAGCTCTGATATCCGCAGCCACGCGAACTATAATTATCGGTCGCCCAAATAATGTTTTTGCCTGACGACCTATCCCGCAAAAGGATAGTCAGAAGCTCGTTACACAAGCGATATATATAGTTCTCTTTTATATCAATTCTGTTCATTTCTATATTACCCCTCATTCCTCTGCCTATAAATCTCTTTCAGATCCTCGATTGCCACTTCGGGAGCAAGGGTATGGAAGATAAGCCAATTGCGGCTCATAGTTTCGGCAGAAGCTTGGCGGTAAATGGCCTTGCTGTCCTCGCCTGTGACGAAGTGCCAAAATCGGTAGAGGTAGCCCGCCCAGTAGAGTACCTCTTTATCGTACACGGTGCCGCCTTTGGTGAGCTCGGCGGTATCGGCAATCTCCGCAAGGAGGTATTCCTCTCCGGCCCATTGCATGCGGTTGAACTTGGAATCAAGTCCTTCGGCAACCTCACTTCTCATAAATGCTTTGATAAAGGTCTCGCTGTCGTACCCGTTCGCACCGGACAGTTCAAAAAGCCTGCCTTGTATATCACACATTTTCAATTGGAGTTCGTCCATCGCTACCTCCCTTTACCTCGCTTCATCAAGTATCTCGTCAAAGAACTTTCCTTCTCGGCGGTGGCCTTTGCAAATATCATTCGCAAGATGAATTCCTCTTTGTCTGTTTGCTTCGCTCTCGTCCTGAAGGAATTTGCGTTCAAGCATTGAGAAGCAAATCTCTTTCTCGATCCTTACAGCTGCACACGCCTTTTCGGTGGCCGCCACGTACTGCTTTCCGAGCTTAAGCACGGACAGGCTATTAACGAGTGCTATATCCGTAATATTCCCCATAAAGAAGTTATCCAGCACGTAAAACATTCTGTCGTTTGCGATGCTTCCGATTACGAGATCCTTGCCGGCATCAAGCCGGCTGTATTTGCTGTAGAATTTCGTACTTTTAATCTGCTCCATTCTGCCGCGATGGTAGGCAACGAGCATTGCCCAATCGAGGTCAGCGTTGATTTCTACGGTATCGAGTTCATGCACATCAATAGACACAATGTAGAACTTTGATTTTTCAAAATCGCAGATGAGCGTCAGCGGCTGGCTAGGGTCAGTTCCCATATAGAATCCCTTGCCAAAGTCACACATCTCACGGCTTTTGGGCGCGATGTCACCAACGATACCCGACTTTGAGCCGTGGTAGAGCAGGACACGCCCCTCTTCGAGTTCGATTTCCTCGGTTGCCGTTCTAATCTTATCGAAGATCATCTGACAAACATCGATCTTCCATTCCCTACAAAAATTGTACAGTTGGGTCTGCGCCATGCGGCCGGGTTGCGTTTTTCCGTTTTCCCAGCGGGTAACGGAAAGCGGGGTCGTACCAAGAGCTGACGCGAATTGCTCTTGGCTCATATCAGCAACGGCACGAATAGCTTTAATCAGGTCTTTCATAGGGCAACCCTATCACTTATTGCATTAAAAATCATATATAATGATAGAATTTGTTCAATAAAATAGCCTTGGTGCGGAAAATTCGTTTTCTCGCGAAATTTGTGGAAAAAAACGGATTTGCGGAGATAATTGGAAGCATGGGTGCAGATGAAAAAATCAATTGCGGAAACGGTTTTCCGAAGACGGCGTTTTTGTTGGGTGCGGGCTTGGGAACGCGATTGCGTCCGCTAACGGAAAATTGCCCGAAGCCGCTTTTGCCAATCGGCGGGAAGCCTATGATTTGTCACGCGATGGATGCGCTGATTGCGCTCGGCATTAAACGTTTTATCATCAACACGCACCATGCGGCGGCCGTTTACAAAGAAAAATTTCCGGACGGCAACTATCGCGGCGTTCCCGTAACGCTCGTCCACGAACCCGTTTTGCTCGACACCGGCGGCGGGCTGAAAAATATCGAAAAGCTTCTCGATGCCGACGACAGGAATCTGCTCGTTTACAACGGAGATATCCTCGCGGAGCTCGATTTGAGCGCGCTCATCGCGGAACATCTGCATTCCCGGGCCCTCGCGACCCTGCTTTTGCGCACGAACGAACACGGGAACGTAAATTTCTCCGAAGAAGAACAAAGCAAGTGCGGGAACGTCGAAGACTTGCGCGACCGCCTCGGCAACGCGGGAACGCGGCGTTGCGGCTTTACCGGGATCTATTGCGTTTCCCGAAAATTCTTCGACGAGCTCCCCGCGGGGAAAATCGAAAGCGTCGTCGAAGCATTTCTGCGTGTCATCGCGCGCGAGAGCAGAGGCATCCGCGGGATTGTTGACGACACGGGCACGTGGCGCGATTTAGGCACGCTCGAAGAATACGCCGCCGCGCAAGAAGAACACCGTTAAATCCGAAAAACAAAAAAGCGTTCCCGAGAAAGGAACGCTTTTTTGTAGGCAGGAGCGATTACTCGCCGGATCCGTAGTACTGCGAATACGAATTCGCGTACGATTTGTCCGTATAGAAATGCTCCGTACGGCGCGGCATCTGGTTGAGAACGGCACCGAAAATCGGCACCTTCGCTTCTTCCAGGCGGCGCAAGCTGTTTCTGACCAACAGACGCGGGTTCGCATTAAACTTAATCGTGAAGATAACCCCGTCGCAGTTCGGAAGAATGTTCAGGATATCGCTAACCGCAGCAATCGGCGGCGTATCGATGATGATGCGGTCGTAGCGCTCACGCAACTGAGCCAGCATTTCCAGAAACTTCTTGCTGTTGATAACGCGCGTCGGATTCTTAAACGCACTTCCTGCGGGGAGCACATCCATATCCGGAATGAAATCCTTAACGATGCACTCGTCGATCGGAGCATTGTCCTCGATGTAGTGGCGAATCCCGACATCTTTGTCTTCGAGGCCCAAAGAGCGCGCAATGTTCGGAAGACGCAAGTCGGCGTCAAGCAACAGAACGCGTTCGCCGTTAGAAGCATAAACTTCCGCGACATTCGAAGAAATAAAGGTCTTCCCTTCCGAAGGCGTCGTCGAAGTAACGGCGATGACCTTGGCGGTTCTGGAAACTTCACCGATTTTCAGCGCGGAATAGAGCGAAATAAAGGATTCCGTAACACGACGATTATTGCCGCTTGCGACCATCGTCGCCTTTTCGACCAAGCCGTTCTTGCGGCCACGAATACGCTTAACGGACGCCAAAAGCGGGAGGTTAAGGAATACTTCGACGTCCTTGCTGGTTTTAACACGGTCGTCCAGGAAGGAGAGCAGAATGATGACACCGGCACCGATTGCCGTTCCCGCCACGATTGCGAAAAGCGCATTCAGGAGGAAGTTCTTATTCGACGGCATGTTCGGGACGCTGGCCATATCCAAAGGCTGGATGATGGAGGTCGAAGTCGTCGTCAAGCTCAAGCTTTGGTCTTCCAAATTGATGCGGAGGCGCTGGAGTAGTTCTTCGTCGTTGCGCAGCTGTGCAGTAAGGGTTTCGAGTTGCGTACTGGCTTCGCGCATCTTCTGGAGCTTGGCCATTTTTTCGATAGCGCGTTGCTTTGCAGACTCGTAACGGCGCTTGGTGGCAACGAAGCTCGCATTGAATTCGGCTTCCGCCTTAGCGACCGCCTTATCCAATTCCTTCTCGGTCGCAGCCAATTGTTCCTTGGCGCGAATGAGCTCCGGATGCTTTTCCGCGTAACGTTCGAGCATCGAGCCGATAGCGATACGCTGTTCCGCACGACGGGAAAGTAAGGCCCCGACATGGGTGTTCCCCGTGATCGCCGGCTGTTCCAAAAGCGAATTGCCTTCGCGCTTGGCCTTGTCGATTTCGTTGAGAATCGCCAACTGGTCGTCGTAATTTTTCTTTTCCGCATCGAGCTGACGGTTGATATCGGAAAGCTCGTTGGCGGCCGTACCCATATCGAGTTCGAGCAGGTTCTCGCGGCGAACCAATTCAACGCGTTCCTGACGTTCCATCTCGATCTTCTTTTCGAGATTTTCGATCTTCTGACGCGTCGTTTCAATTGCCGGATTCGCGCGCAACGCACGGATTTCCATGTTATACTTGCAAATTTCGTCGATGAAGTAGTCCGTCATCTTCTTTGCAATTTCCTTCGTGCGGTGCGTATAACCGACGGTCACGATAAAGGTCGATTTTTTCGGCTGAACCAAGCGGTGGCGCGCGATTACTTCTTCGGCCGAGAGCGGACCCGAGAAGAAGTCACTATCGCGGTAAGGATCGACGACTTCGGAGAGTTCCGCCTGTGTCAAACGCTGAACGACGCGATTGATAATCTGCTCGCTGGTCATAATTTCGACCTGCGTGAGGAAGTCGTCCTGACCTCCGACCTGCATTTCCCCGGTCGTGCGACCGAGCCCGAGATTCAACGCTTGGCGGAGCACTTGGACACGTCCCTGAGCCGTGTATTCCGGAACGATGTTGTAGGTATATACCAACACGCCCGAAAGCACGATAAATACGGAAAGAATCAGGTACCAAATGCGTTCGCGGAAAATCGTGATGTAATCCCCGAGCGTGCGCGACTGCATCGTTTCGGAAAGATTTCCGGCAATATCGGAGAGTCCGACACCGTAGTTTCCGCCGTGATAGCCGTATCCGTAGCCATAACCATAGCCGTAACCCGCAGGAGGGGGAACCGGAGCCTTCGGCGTTTCCGGAGCGCTCGTTTCCGCATCCGCGGGAGTCAAATTTTCTTTTTCAGACATCAGAATTAAATTTTAGAGTCTTGGACGTAGATTTTGTCACCTTCCTGCAAGAGGATATCGGGATCAATGCCTTCCTGAATGTTCTTCAGGTTGATAACATAGGTCTTTTCCCCGTCATCCGTCTTGCGAATCAGGATAACATTCGTTCGCGAAGCGCGCGGCAACAAACCGCGTGCGGCCGTGATTGCCCGAATCAGAGTCAGCGATTCTTCCATCGGCATCAGGACCGGTCCGACGGCTCCGACAAATCCGTCCACATAAACGCGACGTTCCGCATAGGAAAGGATTTGTAGAGAAACCTGCGGATTGACGTAGTAGGCAGCCTTGCGATAGGAATCCTCGATCTTTTCCTTCGCTTCGCGGAGGGTCAGACCGGCAACCTTGACCGGGCCCAACAGGTAGAGCGTGATGTTGCCGTCGCCGGAAACGCGGTACTCACCGCGATTTTCCGGTTCCTGAAACATCTCGAAGCGAATCATATCCATCGGGCGGATACGATAGTCGCGCGTTTCCAGCTGCGGCGGCACCGAGCTTTGACGCAAGTCGCTAACGGAGCTCGTGTCTTGAGTACAGGCTGTAATTAAGCTAATAAAAAAAAGAGCTGCGCAGGAAGCTACAACTCTTTTCCAAAAAATAGATTTAATCATTTTTTTATAATAAACGAAGCGCTTTCGCGCACTTCCGCTTATTAGTAGCGGAAGTTGAGCGAAAGAGTAACGATATTGTTCGTGTAGCGCATGCTTTCAATCGTGGAATCATCCCACTGGAAGCTGTAGCGCGCACTGACTCCAAGATTGTCGTTGATGGAATAGTTTGCTCCGGCAGAGAGCGTGTAAACATCGTCGCGGCGATCGTAATCATTGTAGTCGTCGCAGCGGTAGTCGACAGCCGCATTAACCGTCCACTTGTCATCCAAGCGGTGATTTGCGGAGAGCGCAACACCCGTGGAGGTGATGCTGTCACCGTTACCGGCGATTTCAAAGTCACGATTGAAAGCCAAGGTTGCCGAGGTCTTTTCGGAAGCCTTGTAGGTCAACGCGCCGTTGAAGCCGAGGGTGTTTTCGCGTTCGTTGCCGCTTCCGACCGTACGGCGGCTATAATCGCTCGTCGTGTAACCGATACGGGCATTGGCAGAAAGCTTTTCGGAGACGTCGCCAATCGCGGAGAGACCGAAGAAGTGCACCTGCTGGCAGCCCGGATTCTTCCGGGCATCGCGTTGCAGAGTCGTCGCCGCGAGATCCGTGTAGCGGAATTCGTAGGTGAGGCCACCGCGGAGCTTTTCCGTCAGAAGTTTGTGGTAGACGCCAACCGGGACAACATAAGTCTGGCGATTGTTATAAACATCGCGGTGGTTTTCATAGGTGCGACCGCTCCACGAGAAGCCGGAGCTGAGCGTAACCTTTTCACCGATTTTGTAGGAACCGTTCGCACGTGCATAGTAGCTGTAGTAACGGATAAGTTCCCCGGCACCGTTCGAGTATGCACGATTGTCGCGGCTGGTAGTATTCTGATCCATGTCGAAGCCGGCGGAAACAGAAGCATCCAAGCGCGCCCCCGTGAAGGAGTAAACGACGTTGGCATGCGTTCCCTGGTAATTGTTTTCGTCATCGGACATATACATCGTCAGATCTTCCTTAATCGTGAGCTTGAAGGACGACTCCGTCTTTTCGCCACCCTTGGAAAGCTCGATTCCCGGAATCAACTTCAGGATCACGTCGCTATCCTTTCCGGAAGACGACAGATAAAGGTTATCATTGAACAGCATCTCGCCCGAGCAAAGCAGGTGAGCCGAAGCGCCGTTTTCGAATTGATACAGGGGCGAAGCCGCGAAAGCAGGCGTCGCAGCGGCTCCGAGAGCCGCAACGGTCAATAAACCAGCAAAGGTGTTTTTCATATCAATTTATTTTAGGGTGAACAGTAAAAGACTGCGTGAATTTTCTTATTCTTTTTTCTATTACGCAAGAAAAATCTTACAGACCCGCTTCTTCGCCTCCGAGAGTGGTCAGCTTGACGCGGCGGTAAGCCGGCAAACCGGTTCCGGAAGGAATGAGGTGACCCATGATAACATTTTCCTTGAAGCCCGTGAGGCGATCCTTCTTCGAAAGCGTTGCCGCATCCGTGAGCACGCGCGGCGTTTCCTGGAAGGACGCTGCGGAGATGAAGGATTCCGTTTCGAGCGAAGCCTTGGTAATCCCGAGGAGCACCGGCGTGTAGGTCGCGGGAGCACCACCCATTTCTTCGATGCGGGCGTTCTCTTCGAGAATCATCGAGCGGTCAACCTTTTCGTCCCAGAGGTACTTCGTATCGCCCGGATCGCTGATTTTGACCTTGCGGAGCATGCGCGCAACGATGACTTCGATGTGCTTATCGTTAATCGTAACGCCCTGCATGCGGTAAACGCGCTGAATTTCTTCGATGAGATGGTTCTGGATGGCTTCGAGGCCGAGAACTTCGAGGATTTCGTGCGGATCCGGCGAGCCTTCGGTGAGGAGCTGTCCCTTATGAACGTGGTCGCCTTCCTGAACGGTGATGTGCTTGCCGTGCGGAATGAGGTGTTCGGAGGTCACGCCGTCTGCCGACGTAATCACCAAGCGCTTCTTGCCGCGCAGGGTACCGCCAAAGGAGACGATACCGTCCGCCTTCGCCATTTCTGCGACTTCTTTCGGGCGACGTGCTTCGAAGAGTTCGGCAACGCGCGGAAGACCGCCGGTAATGTCCTGAGTCTTAGAAGCAGAACGCGGCGTCTTCGCAAGGAGCGCACCCGGAAGGATTTCGTCACCGTCGGCAACAACCACCTGAGCACCCGTCGGAATGGCGTGCTTAGCAACGCACTTGTTTCCGACAAAGACTTCGACGGACGGATTCAAATCGTCGCTGTGTTCGATGACCACCGTCTGGACCTGGCCCGTCGCTTCATTCATTTCGGCAGAAACCGTAACGCCCGGAATCATATCGCGGAAGCGGATGCGACCGGATTTTTCCGCAAGAATCGGAATATTGTGCGGGTCCCACTTAGCGAGCAATTCGCCGGACTTAATCACGCCGCCGTCGAGAACGGAAAGCACCGTTCCGATAACGATTTCGTGTTCGTCGATGACTTTCGACGGATCCTTTTCGTCAAGAATTTCAATTGATCCCGTCTTATTCAGAACAACGGCTGCGCGTTCGCCGACCTCCACGTAGCGGAGGTTCTTGTAGCGGACCAAGCCGCCGACCGGAACGCGAATTTCCGGGTTCTTCAAAATCTGGTTCGCGATACCGCCGATGTGGAAGGTACGCATCGTCAGCTGGGTACCCGGCTCACCGATGGACTGAGCAGCGATGATACCGACGGAGGAACCGCGCTTGACGAGCTTGCCCGTGGACGGGTCGAGACCGTAAGCCAAGGCCGGAATGCTGTTAATCTTCATGTGCGTGAGCGGCGACATGACCTTAACACGTTCGATACCGAGATGTTCGATCTTCTTGGCGACCGCCGAGGAAATCATTTCCCCGCAGTGAACCAGGATTTCGTCCGGATTCTGCGGATTACGCACGTCTTCGCTCGAGCAACGGCCGACAATACGTTCGGAGAGCTTGACGATTTCGTCTTCCCCGTCGCGGATTGCGCGCTTCCAAACGCCGTCGCGATTGCCGTCGTCGTCAACCGTAACGATAACGTCCATAGCAACGTCGCAAAGTTTACGCGTCATGTAACCGGCGTCTGCAGTTTTGAGAGCCGTGTCCGCAAGACCCTTACGGGCACCGTGCGTGGAAATAAAGTATTCACCGATCGTCAAACCGTCGCGGAAGGACGAAAGAATCGGACGCTCAATAATTTCACCGTTCGGCTTAGCCATGAGCCCGCGAGCACCGCAGAGCTGACGCACCTGCTGCTTGTTACCGCGAGCACCGGAGTCCATCATAACGTAAACCGGGTTGAGAATCCAACGACCGCGATTGCGCGGGTCGGCTTCGGCAGCCTTGCCCTTGACGGAAGCTGCGGGAACGGCCGAGGCTTCGAGCGTCTTAAACACGGCGGAGGCAATTTCATTGGTCGCTTCCGTCCAGATGTTAACCGTCTTGTTGTAACGTTCGCCGGCGGTGATGATCCCCTTCTTGTACTGCGCTTCGACTTCGTCGCGCTTCGAGGCGGATTTCTTGACGATATCAGCCTTTTCCTTCGGGAAAATCATGTCTCCGATACCGATCGAGATACCGGCGCGGGTTGCGATACGGAAGCCCATTGCCTTGAGGCCGTCCACGACTTCGGGAACGCCGTCCTTGCCGACGAGCTTGTAGGAATTGAGAATCAAATCGCCGATCTGGCCCTTCTTGACGGAAAGATTGATGAAGCCCATACCGTCAGCGGGGACGGATGCATCGTCAACCAAGCGCTTCTTCGGCCAAATCTGGTTGAAGATAATGCGGCCGACCGTCGTACGGATAATCTTCTTGGCCGGATTGCCGTAGAAGGTTTCCTTCCCGAAGTCCGGATTCACGAAATCGACCCAGCTGTGGAAGTGAAGCGCACCGTCCATTTCCGCCATTTGAGCTTCTTCGACGGAGCCGATGAGCGGAACGTGTTCACCTTCCTTCGGAGCCGTCGGCGGTTCGAAGGTGAGGTAGTAGGAGCCGAGAATAATGTCCTGAGACGGCGTAATGATCGGCTTACCGCTGGAGGGCGAGAAAATATTGTTCGTGGAGAGCATCAGGAGTTTGCACTCCATGATGGCTTCCGTGGAAAGCGGAACGTGAACAGCCATTTGGTCACCGTCAAAGTCCGCGTTGTAAGCGGTACAGGTCAACGGGTGAAGGCGCATAGCGTCCCCTTCGATGAGCACCGGTTCGAACGCCTGAATCGACAGACGGTGGAGCGTCGGAGCACGGTTAAGCATAACCGGGTGGCCCTTGGTCACTTCTTCGAGAATATCCCAAACTTCCGGCGGACGCTTTTCAATCATCTTGCGTGCACCGCGAACCGTGTGGACAAATCCGAGTTCCTTGAGGCGGCGAATAATGAAGGGTTCGAAAAGAACCAACGCCATCTTCTTCGGCAAACCGCACTGGTTGAGCTTGAGTTCCGGACCGATGACGATAACGGAACGGCCGGAGTAGTCAACGCGCTTACCGAGCAAGTTCTGACGGAAACGGCCCTGCTTACCCTTGAGCATATCACTCAGGGACTTCAGCGGACGATTGCCGGCACCCGTAACCGCACGACCGTGGCGGCCGTTGTCAAAGAGAGCGTCAACCGATTCCTGGAGCATGCGCTTTTCGTTATTGATAATAACGTCCGGCGTCTTGAGCTGGAGGAGGCTGCGGAGACGGTTGTTACGATTGATAACGCGGCGATAGAGGTCGTTGAGGTCCGAGGTCGCGAAACGGCCGCCGTCGAGCGGGACGAGCGGACGCAGATCCGGCGGGATAACCGGCAGCACTTCGAGAACCATCCATTCCGGGCGGTTGCCGGATTCGATGAAGCCTTGGATGACCTTCAGGCGACGGGCAAGCTTAATCTTAGCCTGCTTCGAGCGCGTATTCGACATCTGCTCCTGCAGTTCTTGGACGACCTGCGGGAGATCCAGAGCCGCGAGCACGTCGCGGAGCGCTTCTGCACCCATCTTCGCGACAAACGCGTCATCGCCGTATTCCAGCTGGGCCTGGCTGTATTCTTCTTCCGTCAGAAGCTGCTTCGTTTCGAACGGCGTCTTGCCCGGATCGACAATCAGATACTTTTCGTAGTAAATGACCGATTCCAACTGGCGTGCCGTCATGTCGAGCAGGAGTCCGAGGCGGGACGGCATCGATTTCAGGAACCAAATATGCGCAACGGGAACCGCGAGCTCGATGTGGCCCATGCGGCGGCGGCGTTCGCGGGAAACCGTAACTTCAACACCGCAACGATCGCAGGTAACGCCTTTGAACTTGATACGCTTGTACTTACCGCAAGCGCACTCATAGTCGCGCACCGGCCCGAAAATACGCTGACAGAAAAGTCCTCCCGGTTCCGGCTTAAAGGTGCGGTAATTGATGGTTTCCGGGTTCTTAACTTCCCCGTACGACCACTGGCGAATCGCATCCGGAGAGGCGATGGAAATGGAAACGTAGTCGAAGGACGACTCGCGCTCGTTGTTGATATCGGATTCTGCGTGATTCATCGAAAAATCTTCCTTGAAATTTAGTTACTTTTTGAAGCGATTCGAAGACGTCCCTTAGAACGTCGTCGAATCTCCCATGCGGACGTCAAGTCCAAGAGCCTGCATTTCCTTGACGAGAACGTTGAACGACTGCGGCGTTCCTGCTGCGAGGCAGTTGTCCCCCTTAACAAGGTTTTCATACATCTTGGTGCGTCCGGAAACGTCGTCGGATTTGACCGTGAGGAATTCCTGAAGCGTGTAAGCACTTCCGTAACCTTCCAAAGCCCAAACTTCCATTTCCCCGAGACGTTGTCCCCCGTACTGGGCCTTACCGCCGAGCGGCTGCTGAGTAATGAGGCTGTACGGACCGACCGCACGTGCGTGAATCTTGTCGGCGACCAAGTGGTTGAGCTTCATCATGTAGATGATACCGACAACGACATCCTGGTCGAACGGTTCGCCCGTGCGGCCGTCAAAGAGGACGGTCTTACCGCTGCGCGGCAACTTGGCATCGTCGAGATAACCGCGGATCTTTTCTTCCGGGATACCATCGAAAATCGGGGTCGCGACCTTGATACCGAGCGTCTTACAAGCCCAGCCCAAGTGCGTTTCAAGAACCTGACCGACGTTCATTCGGGACGGAACCCCCAGCGGGTTCAAGCAGATATCAACCGGCGTTCCGTCCGGGAGGAACGGCATGTCTTCAACCGGAACAATACGGGCAACAACCCCCTTATTTCCGTGGCGACCTGCCATCTTGTCACCGACCTGAATCTTGCGCTTGGCGGCAATGTAAACCTTGACGTTCTTGATGACTCCCGTGTCGTCTTCGCCGGATTCAATCGCGGCAATCTTACGGTCGCGTTCGTTTTCGAGTTCGTCGAAACGCTTCTGGTGTTCTTCGACGATGCGCATAATCTTGATGCGGACCGGCGATTGCGGCATTTCGATGTACTTGGAAACCGAAGCCAGCTTGCGCAGGAGCGTCTTCGTAATCTTACGGCCGGCCGGAATAATCACTTCGCCGTTGTCGCTGTTAACGACGTCAAGCGGAATCTTTTCGCCGAGGAGAATGTTCGAAAGCATTTCCGTAAGTTCGTCACGGAGCTTTTCGGATTCGGAGCGGAAGGTTTCGTTCACGCTCTTAATCTGGCGGCGCATATCCGACTGCGATTGCGTCTTTTCGACTTCCTTATCGGAGCGGCAGGAGACCTTGACATCCATGACGATGCCGTAGGTACCCGACGGAACCTTAAGGGAGGAATCCTTAACGTCGGCAGCCTTTTCTCCGAAAATAGCGCGGAGCAGCTTTTCTTCCGGAGCCAGTTCCGTTTCCGATTTCGGCGTAATCTTACCGACCAGAATGTCGCCCGGACCGACTTCCGCACCGACGCGGATAACGCCCGTACGGTCGAGGTTCTTCAGAGCATCTTCACCGACATTCGGAATGTCTCGCGTAATTTCTTCCGGCCCGAGCTTCGTGTCACGCGCCGTAACTTCAAATTCTTCAATGTGAATGGACGTAAAGACGTCGTCCTTCAGAACGCGTTCGCTGAGCAGAATAGCGTCTTCGAAGTTATAGCCGTTCCACGGCATAAACGCGACGAGCACGTTGCGGCCGAGAGCAAGTTCGCCGTCCTGCGTTGCAGCACCATCGGCGATGCATTGTCCCTTCTTGACCTTTTCGCCCTTCTTGACGACCGGGCGCTGATTAAAGCAGGTCGTAGCATTGGAGCGGAGGAACTTGCGCAGTTCGTAGACGATTGCGTCCTTCGAGTTTTCTTTACCGTCCTTGGAAATGACAATCTTGCGGGCGTCCACGGAAGCGACGATGCCGTCTTCCTGAGCCAGCGAAACCGTCTTGGAGTCTTCCGCGACGCGCTGTTCCAAACCGGTTCCGACGTACGGAGCTTCCGGCTGCAGCAACGGCACACCTTGGCGCTGCATGTTCGAGCCCATGAGAGCACGATTCGCGTCGTCGTGTTCAAGGAACGGAATCAATCCCGCTGCGACAGAAACCACCTGCTTCGGCGAAACGTCGATATAATCGACTTCCATCGGGTCGATCGAAAGCACGTCGTCACGGAAACGCACGGTTACCTTGCCGAGAAGATTGCCCTTCTCGTCCATTTCGGAGTTCGCCTGTGCAACCTTGTAAAGCTCTTCGTCGTCTGCGGTCATGTATTCGACCTTGTTCGTCACGCGGCCCTTTTCAACCTTGCGGTACGGCGATTCGATGAAGCCGAACTCGTTGACGCGGGCATAGGTTGCCAAAGAATTGATAAGACCGATGTTCGGACCTTCCGGCGTCTCAATCGGGCAGATACGACCGTAGTGAGACGGGTGAACGTCACGGACTTCGAAGCCCGCACGATCGCGGTTGAGACCTCCCGGCCCGAGAGCAGACAAGCGGCGCTTGTGCGTAAGCTCGGAAAGCGGGTTGATCTGGTCCATGAACTGGGAAAGCTGGCTGCGCGCGAAGAAGTCGCGGACCACCGTGCTGAGCGCCTTCGGATTGATGAGGCGACCCGGCGTAATCGTTTCCACGCTCGGATCAAACATCGCCATGCGGTCGCGGACATGGCGCTCCGTGCGCGCCAAACCGACGCGGCACTGGTTCGCGAGCAATTCCCCGACATTGCGGATACGGCGCGCGCCCAAGTGGTCGATATCGTCGACAACCCCGTCACCGCGCTTCAAATTACAGAGATACTTCGTCGCCTGAACGATGTCTTCAATCTGGATGATGCGCGTTTCAATCGGCGTCTTGAGCTTGAGCTTCTGATTGATTTTGTAACGGCCCACGCTGCCGAGGTCGTAACGCTTGGGATCCTGGAAAAGGCGCTTCAGCAGGGAACGCGCATTGGCAACCGTTGCCGGTTCACCCGGGCGGAGCACTTTGTAAATATCTTTGAGAGCTTCTTCTTCGTTACGGGTCGGGTCCTTCTTCAGCGCACGAATAATCGCACCGTCGTCCGTAGACGTATCAATCACACGGATAGAGGCAATGCCGATTTTTCCGACTTCGCGGAGAATCGTCTTAGTAATCGGCTCAAACGCACGGGCAAGGATTTTGCCCTTTTCGGAGTCCACGATGTCTTCGACGAGGACGTACTTGGAAACGCCGTCCATATCGATTGCCTTCTTCACTTTCAGCGTCTCGAAAGTATAGAACAGCTCCATGATTTCGGCGTCCGTCGAGTAACCGAAGGCGCGCAGGAGCGTCGTAATCAGGAATTTGCGGCGACGGCGGCGGCGGTCCAAATAGACATAAAGGAGATCGTTTTGGTCAAACTGAACTTCCAACCAGGTTCCGCGGTCCGGAATAATACGGAAGGCGAAAAGCGTCTTCCCGCTGGAGTGGTCGGACTGCTCAAAGCAAAGACCCGGGGAGCGGTGCAACTGGCTGACGATAACGCGTTCCGCGCCGTTGACAATGAAAGAACCGCGATCCGTGATCAGCGGAATTTCTCCCATGAAAATCTCTTCTTCCTTGATCCGGTCGCCTTCTTCGCAAAGGCGAAGCTTCAAAAAGAGTTTAACGGAATAGGTGATTCCTTCGCGAATGCACTCGAGCTCCGTATTCTTCGGAGCCTCCAAGCTGTAGCTGATATATTCGACACGGCAACGCCCGTCGTAGCTTTCAATCGGGAAAATTTCGCGGAAAACACCTTCCAACCCAACTGCTTTCCGGCTCGTTGCCGGCAAATCACGTTGCAAGAACTCGTTGTACGAGTTGATTTGATTTTCGATAAGATTCGGCGGAGGAATGACCTCGCTGAGTGTACCAAAATTTTTGCGCACTGACATAATAGTCTCGTTGTTGGGTTTATTTAAAAATTTTGTTTAAGAAATTGGAAATTGAAGGGAGCGGAAATAGCCAATCCCTTCAAACCGGAAATGCGGACAGCGCAACACTGTCCGCAATCCGGATTTGAATGTGAGGAGAACGTCAAGTAATTACTTGATTTCGACCGTCGCACCGGCAGCTTTGAGCTTAGCTTCGATTTCCTTAGCTTCGTCCTTGGAGCAGCCTTCCTTAATGGCTTTGGGAGCACTTTCAACGAGTTCCTTGGCTTCCTTGAGGCCGAGACCCGTGATAGCGCGAACTTCCTTAATGACATTGATAGCGCTTGCGCCCTTGTCCTTGAGGATGACGTCGAACGCGGTCTTTTCTTCAGCCGGAGCAGCAGCTGCGCCTGCAACAGCAACCGGAGCTGCGGAAACGCCCCAGAGCTCTTCGAGTTCTTTAACGAGAGCGACCATATCCTTAACGGGTTGAGCGCTCAGCCATTCGATGACTTGTTCTTTTGTGATGTCTGACATGATATTTAGTTCCTTGAATGATTAGCGTTCGTGGAATAACGAACATTTAAGGGGTTATCGCCCCTAACCGATTTCTTTGGAGTTCCCGTCGTCCGCTTCCCCGGAAAGAGAAGCGAACGGCGAAAAATTTGCTTATTCGGCTGCGCCGCCTTCCTTGTCGTTCTTGGCAACAAGAACGCGGACAAACGAGCCTGCCGGCGTGGAAAGAAGCGAGAGGAAGAGCGCACGAGCTTCCGCAAGCGACGGGAGCTTGGAGAGTTCTTCAACCGCATCCTTGTTCAGCAACTGGCCTTCAACGACACCAGCCTTAACTTCGAGGCGGGCCTTGTCCTTGAAGAACTTGAAGAGCACCTTGGCAACGCCGCTCGGATTGTCTCCGCCCGTAACGATGGCCGTGTGGCCCGACAGGTATTCGGCGAGATCCGGAAGCTGGGCTTCCTTAGCCGCGATGTTCAGAATGCTGTTCTTGACAACGTGGTATTCCGCGTTGAATTCGCGGAGTTGCGTACGAATGGCCGCTGCGTCAACAACCGTAACGCGCGTAAAGTCCGCCAAGAGAAGATAGTTGGACTTCGCGAGGTGCTGTGCGACTTCGTCTACGAGAAATTTCTTTTCAGATCTCATGGATTCTCAGTCCTTTCTTACGCAGTGTAGGGTTTAACGTCAATCTTGACTCCCGAGCTCATCGTGGAGCTGACCGTCAGAGACTTGATGAACTTCGCGCCCTTGAGCGCTTCCGGTTGTGCCTTGACGAGAGCCTGGATTGCAGCTTCCGCGTTTTCTGCGAGTTGTTTCGACTCGAACGAACGCTTGCCGATAACGATTGCGATATTGGCGGTTTTGTCCATCTTGAACTCAACACGACCACCCTTAACAGCCTTGATCGTCGCCGGAATGTCATCCGAGACCGTACCCGACTTCGGGTTCGGCATCAGGCCGCGCGGACCGAGCACGCGAGCAACCTTACGCACATCCTTCATCGCCGACGTCGTGGAAATCGCGACATCGAATCCGGTCCAACCGGAATTAACTTTTTCGATGAGGTCTGCAAGACCGGCTGCATCGGCTCCCGCGTCGAGAGCTTCCTGCGGATTTTCCGTGAAGACGATTACGGACACCTTTTTCCCGCTTCCGTTCGGAAGGGAGACCGTGCCGCGAACCATCTGGTCGGACTGTTTGGGGTCAACACCCAAGCGGGCGCTGATCTCAACGGTTTCGTCAAACTTTGCCTTCGGCATCTTAGCGAGCATTTCAACAGCCTGATCGACCGTGTAGAATGCCGCCAAATCGCCGACAGCCTTCGTTGCCGTATAACGTTTGGATTCTTTCTTTTGCATTGGTTTCGACTTTCTTGTCTCCTGCTTAATTGCAGTACAATAAAACTATGCGACGACTTCGATGCCCATGGAGCGAGCGGTACCTTCGATCATTCGGGCCGCCTGGTCTGCATCCACTGCATTCAAGTCTTTTTTCTTGATTTCGACGATTTCGAGAATCTGCTTGCGCGTAACCTTCCCGACCTTCGTCTTGTTCGGAACTCCGGAACCGCTTTCGATCTTAGCAGCCTTCTTCAGAAGCACTGCCGCCGGCGGCGTCTTGAGAACGAACGTAAAGGATTTGTCCTGGTAAACTGTGATAACGACCGGAAGGATCATGCCTGCCTGGTCTTTTGTGCGTGCATTGTACTCCTTACAGAAGGCCATGATGTTCACGCCTTTTGCACCGAGAGCCGGACCCACGGGCGGGGCCGGATTCGCAGCACCCGCCGGGAGCTGGAGTCTGATTTCACCTACTACTTTTTTTGCCATTTGTGTCTGTTTTTAAAGGTTGAATTCGAACGGATTAACTTTCAAGAACACGTTCCACCTGCCAGAACTCGAGTTCAACCGGCGTCAGGCGCCCGAAGATCGAGACAGAGACCTGCATCTTACCGCGTTCGTTGTCAAGCGCATCAATTGTTCCCGTGAGATTCATAAACGGACCTTCGAGAATCTTAACTTCTTCGCCTTCTGCAAACTGAACTTTCGGAACGACCTTACCTTCCGCCGCCTTGACCTGCTCCTGAATCTGAGCAATCTCTGCCGGCTTGAGCTTAACCGGATGTTCGCCGCCGATAAAATCAATAACCCCCTGAACGTTGCGAACGAAGAACCAGGGCTTGTTAATCAAGCGACCTTCTTCGTCAAACAAACGCATCCGGAGGAAAATGTAATTCGGATAGAGCTTACGAACGCGCTGCGTCTTCTTCCCCTTGCGAACTTCCTGGACGTTTTCCGTCGGCATCAGCACTTCCTTGATGTAGTCCTGCAATCCTTCGATCTCGATGAACTTATCGAGGTACTTCTTCACCTTTTGCTCCATATTGGAGAGTGTCTGAATTGCGTACCAATCAAAGCAGCCTTCCGCCTCTGTCTGTTCCATGGTGTCTGTTTTTATTGAAAGTTATTTATGTTGGAAAAACGCCTATGTTAATTACTAGGCGCTTACAAGTTTTGTCAAAAACTGAATCAGACTTCCGAGAGACAGGTCAAAGGCAAAAATGACACAGGTCAGAAGCATCACGGCAACACACACGACAAGCGTGTACTGCGCGAGTTCTTTCGGTTTCGGCCAAATCGCCTTCTTGAAGACCTCCGAGCAGGTTTCATTAAAGAAACGACGTGCGGTCCCGATAAGACTGAAGATTTTTGAAAACATTGTTTAAAGTGGCAGGGCAGGAAGGAATCGAACCCTCGTATGCGGTTTTGGAGACCGCCGTTCTACCATTGAACTACTGCCCTGTGATTTTAGGAACGGAAGCCGGGAACGGATATAGCTCCGTCCCGGCATCCGTCAAATCCCGATCGTTCGACTACTTGATGATGTCGATGATACGACCCGAACCGATCGTGCGGCCGCCTTCACGGATAGCGAAGCGCTGTCCCTTGTGCATAGCGATCGACTTGCCGAGTTCGATTTCGATTTCAACGTTGTCGCCCGGCATGACCATTTCGGTGCCTTCTGCGAGCTTGACAACACCCGTAACGTCAGCCGTTCCGAAGAAGAACTGCGGGCGGTAGTTGGAGAAGAACGGCGTGTGACGTCCGCCTTCTTCCTTGGTGAGAACGTAAATCTGAGCCTTAGCCTGCGTGTGCGGCGTGATGGAACCCGGCTTCGCGATAACGTGACCGCGGAGAATCTGGTCCTTTTCGATACCACGGAGGAGGATACCGACGTTGTCACCGGCCTGGCCCTGGTCGAGGCTCTTGCGGAACATTTCGACGCCCGTAACCGTGGACTTCATCGTGTCGCCAAGACCGACGATTTCGACTTCTTCACCAACCTTGATAACACCCTTTTCGATACGTCCCGTAGCAACCGTACCACGGCCCGTGATCGAGAAGACGTCTTCAACAGACATCATGAACGGCTGGTCGATTTCGCGTTCCGGCTCCGGAATTTCCGTGTCGAGAACGTCCATGAGTTCGGAAACAGCCTTGTAACCCGGGCCTTCTGCATTATTAGCAGCGGCGTCTTCGAGAGCCTGCGTTGCGGAGCCGCGAACGATCTTGGCATTGTCACCGTCAAATTCATACTTGCTGAGGAGGTCGCGAACTTCCATTTCGACGAGTTCGAGCAGATCCGGGTCGTCGAGAAGGTCGCACTTGTTCAACCAAACAACGATTTTCGGCACGCCGACCTGACGAGCGAGGAGAACGTGTTCCTTCGTCTGCGGCATCGGTCCGTCAGCAGCGGAAACGACGAGGATTGCGCCGTCCATCTGAGCAGCACCGGTGATCATGTTCTTCACAT
>JAZRTJ010000006.1:0-15875 GCA_045651925.1 Candidatus Spyradenecus sp.
AATTACACCCATTGCACGCATGGCGGCAGAGAACGCTTCGTTTACTATTCATCGTCACGACTCACCGCCGTAGGCAAAATTCGTGTAATTGGTGTAATTCGTGGAGGATCCCTACTTAGTCCTTCTCCTGCGGGAGCGGATTTTCAGCCAAAGGAAGAAGCCGGCGATGAGGAGAATCCCGATGTTGATTGCGATTGCCCGTTTATAAGAATTCCTCTCAACCTGTATGTTTTTTGAACCGTTGCCCGTCTCATCCGTAGTATCGCTATTACTATTCTTCACGGGAAAAGGAACGCTGTCTTTAAGTTTTCCGGTAATGACTCCTTTTAACTTCTCGATTTCTTTCCGGATGTCTTTGGCAGACGAAAAGCCTTCAAGCTCCGGAGCCGACAAAACTGCAAAAAACGGACGTTCAAACACACGCGGTTCTCCCCGCGTGCGTGAGTATTCCTCTCTTTTTTGCAAAAGGCGATAAAGCCAAACATGCTCTCCGACAAGGGTGTGTTCCGGAGAGACGTATTTCTCGGCAATTCCGTCCGAAGCGCAAATCCACTCTCCGTTGACAAATTTGTAAAGAAACAGAATTCCTTCGATATCTAATTCGAGAAACAATTCTCTTTTGTCCGCATAACAACGCATTGTTCGAGGTTTTACAAATCGATGCGTCTCTGTCGGAAAAGAAATGCTCTCCGAATTCCCGCTTCCCGTCTTTCGGGAAAGTCGATGCGGCCCGGCATACGGTCCCAAAATTCCGTTCGATATATCTTTCCAGACGTAAGATCCGGAATTCGTTTCAAGTACGACGTCCTCTCCTGCAAAAATTATTTGAAATGCAGAATAGAGAAAAATTACCAACAAAAAAAAGTGTTTCATTCCTTAATCCTCCCGATTGCCATATTCCCAAAAAGTTCGATGCGAACATACCCAAATATGGCCCAATCAAGCCATTCCAAGTTTGTTTCACACGCAAAACCGTACGAAGGGTCGTAAAACTTTTCTCCCAGGACAACAATCGAATGTGCATTAAAGAGGCTCGGAGGAATGTGATGATTCTGTCCCGGAATACCACTTTGTCGCTTAAAATATCCGCTAATGGGAGGTATCGCGTCTCCTTCAAAAACGGAATCAACAAAATGAGTGTATCCGGAAGGCAGATCATTTGCAGGCAAATCACTCTTCATGTAGTTTTTGATTATATACCCTTCCGTCGTACTTCTCGGAGTTAGAATAAATTCTGCTGCAGGGATTTTTTGGAGTCTTCCGATTGAGACAAGAAATTTTGCCCACGCTTCACATTTCCCGTCAGCATTCGCAATTAAAGCAGAGGCCGTACTTTGTGTCGTTTGTTCTCCT
The DNA here is from genome assembly GCA_045651925.1 of Candidatus Spyradenecus sp. Taxonomy (GTDB): domain Bacteria; phylum Verrucomicrobiota; class Verrucomicrobiia; order Opitutales; family UBA953; genus Spyradosoma. The sequence continues at coordinate 1,354 of JAZRTJ010000006.1, forward strand.
GCTCCCCAGTACTTCATCGGGGTGCCGTCGCGGCGGCAGAGATTAGCAGGACCGGAGCCGGTGGAAAACTTGCTCCAGATGCCCGCAACGATATCCTCGTCCGCGCTTTTCCCGTGACAAGCGGAACAGGCGACCCAAAACAGGGTTTCCTGGGCAAGCCCTGCTTGCGGTGCAGCACGCGTGAAATAGATTTCGTGCGTGCTTGTGCCGACGTCTTCCCAGGTATCGGAATTCGCGTCGTAGCAGACTTTCCAGACAATCGTCGCGTTTTCAAAGTAGCCGACCGTCCCCGCAGGAACCGGGGCCGGAATCTCGATACCGTTCCCGCGCTCTGACCACGCAAGCGTGTAGGTATTTGTCGAGTTCCCCAAGGTAACAAGCGCTTGGATGCGAGAGGGAACCGTGGAATCCGGCAAACGGAACGTCGGCACCAATTTCAATTTCGAGCCGCTTTGGAAGGCCACCGGATTCGCCTGACGCGCTCGCGAAAGCACCCAATCGCTTCCCGTAAACGCCGCGCCGCTGTCTTGCGTCACGGAAAACTCCGTTCCGCCGTCACCGGCATTTAAATTTACTTCCGAAACCGTAATTGCTTCACGCAGAGCAATCGAGCCGACCAACGGACCGCTCGTTCCGGAACTGCCCGCGTCAAACGCAAGTACAAGCGTTCCGTGTTCGCTTACCTCAAACGTTAAAGACGCTTCGTGGACTTCGCCTTCCGAATCAGACTTCGGGGCCGTAAAACGTTTTGAGGCCGTTGCCGCACCGGAAACGCTTACCGTGTAGCCGGTACTCCCGCCGTCCGGGCGGTGCATGTGTTTCCATTTGAGCGTGTATTTTCCGGCGGGAACATTCTCTACGGTAATGGCGATGCCGGAACTGCCGTTTCGGGCAAGTAAGTCATAGTAACCCGTGGACCAGTATTCGATTTCGTTGCCGTTGATGGCTTGCCATTTCGAATCCGCTGTCGGTCTGAAGAAAGTGTAGTTCAAACGCTTCCCGAACCACGCCGTGTTGTGGTACATATTTTGTTGCGACCCCGATTTTAGAGAGCCCAGCGAGATGTTGGTTGCTTCGGCGCTTGCTGCGGCGACGTTATATGCGAGCACGCTTTTTCGGATTCGCGGCGGATCGTTCGGGTCAAGCGGGTCGGTGCCGTCGGCGAATTCGAGGTAATCGACGATGCCGTCGCCATCGGAATCCCAAGGATCGGTTGCGTTGGCGGGATCAGTTCCCGCGACAATTTCTTCGGCATCGGTCCATCCGTCACCGTCGGTATCAGTTTCTAAAACTTCGGAGAACGCCCAAAGCGTTCCGGCGAGTCCGGCAAACGCCAGCGTTCCCGTGGTCCACGGTAGCCAGCGGCCGTGAGGTTTTTGTGCTTGGGGTAATTGTTTCACTTCTTATCCTTTTGTTAACAGCTAAGATTTAGAGACACAAAAGATGCTTAAACACAAAACCCTGTCAACCTAAATTGCGCAATTTTGGTAAAAATAATAAACGCTCTGTAGGGAAACGATTATTCGCCGCAGGAAACTTCGAGTAGGCATTACAGAAATATTACGAAATGCACCTTTTGAAAAAATTTACTTCCCGAAGGGAATCCACAAATTTCACCTATTGCACGCATGGCGGCAGAGAACGCTTCGCTTGCCATTCATCGTCACGACTCACCGCCGTAGGCAAAATTCGTGTAATTGGTGTAATCCGTGGAGGATTCCCGCTTTAATTTTCCGAAAAACTACGAATCGACACGCTTACCGAAATGCTCGTAGCCGGAAGTGCCGAACTGCGGGAACGGCGCGTCACCGGAAACGATACGGCCGATACGCGTTAGCGGCGTTTGCGGGAAACGCTCGCGCCAAAGCGCCGTAAAGTCGGCCTCGAAATCCGGAGCGACACAGAAAACCAGTTCGTAATCTTCGCCGTCGCAAAACGCATGTGTAATCGCAAGCTCACGATTCCCGCCGGAAAGTTTTTGCGCCGCCGCCGAAACGGGGATCGCCGCCCAATCGAATTCCGCATGCATTCCGGCAGGAATCAACGCTTTCAAATCCTTCGACAAGCCGTCCGTAATATCCATGCAGGCCCGTACTTTTTCTCGCAGGAACGAGGCCAAAAAACGCCCTTCCGCCAAGCGCGGTTCAAAGGCAAAATGCTTGCTTAAAATCGTTCCGCCGAGGCTTCCGGTGACAAAAATGGCGTCTCCGCCCCCCGCGCCCGTCCGCAACAGCGGCACCCCGTCGCAAAATCCGGTGAGCGCAAGCGTCGCGATGAAAAGCGGGCTTCCCGCCGGAGCAGACGCAAGATCACCGCCGGCAAGTTCGATGCCAAGCACGTCGCAAGCCTGCGCCATCCCCGCGTAAAAATCTTTGAGCCACGTAATTTCGACATCACGGCTCATCACCAGCGACAAAACCGCATCGGACGGCACGCCGCCCATCGCCGCAATATCGCTCGCGTTGCGCCTTATCAACTTCGCTCCGGCGTCCTGCGGGGAAACACTCGCGTCGAAGTGCTTGGAAAAAATCACGCTGTCGGTCGTCACCAGGCGCTGCGCCGCCCCGTGTTCGTTCGGCAAAACGGCACAATCGTCTCCGATCCCGCGCGGCGCCGGGCGCACCACCCGCGGAAACGGCGCGAGCCAACGGGCGATTTCCCGTAGAAGACCGACTTCCCCGAGCGCCCCGATACTCGCCGAAGCCTCTGTCGTAAAGGGATTTCGGCTCATTGTCCGCCCTCCGCACACAGGTGCTGAATAAGCGTTATCAAGCCGAGCGAAAACAGGATGAGTCCGGCAACGATTTCCATGAGACGCTGCGGCAGTTTTCTGAAAACGCGGGAAACGGCAAACGCGCACAGCACCCCGAAAAACGTAACACCGCCGATAATCGCCGCCGCCGGCAAAACATCCGTCAGCCCGACATCCGTCAGCCCGACATCCGCCCCCGCCAGACAACGCATCCCCGCGCCGACGACCAAGGCGTCGATACTCGTCGCCACGCCGACCGCCAGGAGGCGCTTCACGCCGAGCACGCACTTTCCGCAGGAACACTCGACATCGCCCGACGCCGCACTCTCCTCTTCCCGCTTAAAAATCGCATTGTAAATAATCGTCCCGCCTAGCGCACCGAACACGGCAAAGGCAATCCAGTGGTCCCACGCCTCGCACGAACGCAACACCCCCGCCGCCGCCACAAAGCCGATCACCGGCATCAGGGCCTGAAAAAATCCCGTCGAGCCCGCAAGCTTCAGAGCCGCAGCCGCCCGCCCGGAACGAATGATCACGCCGTAGGAAAACGCAACGATCATCGCATCCGAAGCCAAGGCCAACGCAATACCGAGTGTCTGAAGAAAGTCCATAAAGCCACGAATCTACCCGCCGCCGCGCCCGACGACAATTTTTTAATCAAATACAAAAAGAGCGCCCCGAAACCGACGGAAGCGCTCTCTTTATTCTTTGGGCCTCAAAAATCTACTCGCGGAAAAGCGCGACGTCCGACCACTCACCCATGACACGGCCGTCCACACGCACCTTCCCCCAGGCCTTCCGCGCTTTCTTTTCGAAAACGTCCATCACGGATTGCTGCTCGCTTGCAAGAATCCCGCTCAGCGCCAAAACGCCGCCTTCTTTGACCGAGGCGATGAGATTATCGGCGTAAATGCAAAGCACATCGCTGATGATGTTTGCCAGAACGACATCGCGTTCGCCCGCCGAGCGCAGACCGCTTTCCAGCCCTTCATGAACAAAGGCGACAGCGGATTCCGGCAATTTGTTTTTGCCGCGGTTTTCGGCGGAAACCTCTACGGCCTCCGGATCGCGGTCGAAGCCGTAAACGCTTCGGGCGCCGAGTTGTGCCGCCGAAATGGCGAGAATGCCGGAACCGCAACCGGCGTCCGTGACGGAAACCGTTTCGGGCGCATGCGTATCGAGAAATTCGACCAGGCGCATCCCGCAAAGGCGCGTTGTCGGATGGTCACCCGTTCCGAAAGCCAAGCCCGCGTCGAAATAAACGACGGCATCTCCGGCGGGAACGGCGTATTCCGCACGGCGCCACTCGGGCACCCAGTGCAGGCGGCCGAAATTCCACGGATGCAGGTTCGCCTTGTAGGCTTCTTTCCAGTCACGGTCTTCCAAGGTACCGACGAGCGGCTTTTCCGGAAGCATTTTAAAGGATTTACGTAAATCCGCCCAGGCGTCAAAAGCCTCGGACTCACTGTCGAAATAGCCCATCAGCACATGCGGCGCGCCGACTTTTTCATGGAAAATCAGCCACGGGGAACGCACCAATTCACAGAAAAAATCCTCGAGCGGTTGCGCCAAGGAAGCCTCAATTTCACAACGTGTTTCGATCATTTTCGAGCAATGTAGATAGTTTTCAATTACGCTTCGCCGAGACTGATTCGACGAATGACATCGGGAAGAATCTTGTGTTCCGCCGCATGAATCTTCTGCGCGAAGCTTTCCGGCGTATCCGTTTTTTCGCGGCGGACAACCGCCTGGTCGATAATCGCCCCGCCGTCAACCGCAGAATTGACGTAGTGCACCGTGCAACCGCTGACCGCGACACCGTAGCGCCACGCCTGACCGATGCCGTCCAAGCCCGGGAACGACGGCAAAAGCGACGGGTGCAAGTTGATAATCCGGTCCGGGAACGCCTCAAGCAACGGCGCCTTCAGCACGCGCATAAAGCCGGCAAGCACAATCCAATCGGCACCCGCCGCCTTAATCGCTTCCGCATAAACGGCTTCGCGCTCCGGAGAAAACTTGGTCTTAAACGGCCCCGGATCCAAGAACGTCGCAGGAACACCGTAGGTCTCGCCGTGCGAAAGAATCTTCGCCCCGGGAATATCGCAAAAAATAGCCACGGGCTCCGCCTTACCGAGCGTTCCCGCGCGATACGCCTTAAGAATTGCTTCTGCATTACTGCCAGTTCCGGAACCGAGGATTGCGAATTTCATGGAGCAAGAAATTACTCCCCTTCCCGCTCGAATGCGAGAGAATTTACTCACCGGAGACTTCGACGAAACAAGAACGCAACTTTCCCGCTCCGCAAAGAGCAAGACAGACGCGCAGGACTATTTCGGAATCATGCCACCCGCAGGAGACGGCAAGGCGCTTACATTTGACCGTTCTATGCAGAAACAGGATAAGTCGGCAAATTCAGCGCTGTAGAGAGAACGGAAAGCCGTCACAGATAAAAGCGGAACGGATTGAGCGCAACGATGTCGAACGAGGCGGATGAATCGCAGTGCGTGCGGGTCGTGGCGCCGAAGGGCGCGTAGTCGTAGTGCGCGCCATTTATCCGGTAGAACATTTGTTGCTGTCGAAGGCATAGAACAGGTTCAAACTGTTTGGCGCGTAGCGGATGAAGATACTAAAAAACGTCTATTACACGGCGCCTACAAATCATCTTCCTCCAGATCCAAGTTGCCAACAAACACTTCCAGGCTTTGTCCGATATATTTCTTTTCCCATCGTCCTGTATGTTTCCAAGCAGTTAAATCAAATGACTCCTTAGCAAGGCAAATCTCATCTCTCTCAGGGTCCCAGCAAATAATATATTCGTTAACTTCATATTCTGCGAAATATCCAAGACACCAGAGCGAAAGCTTTTTCTGATACCATGGCACGCTCCAAATAAAAATCAGATTATCCGTTTCAGATATTTTTTCTCCAAATACCGCTTCCTGATTAAAACTCTTCCAACTAAAAAGGTTTTCATCATTCTTTAATTCGTCGAAAAACGCTTTTACCGGCGAAGGCAGCCTATTTTCTCGGAAAAAGTTTTTTGTGAGAAGCTCGTACTTCTTAACGCAGTACAAAAAAGATTTCCAAATAAAGTAAGCCCCTATCGCGCACCAAATAAGAATTTGCAATGGTTTATAGCCTGATCCTTCCGATATATTCGCAGCAAAATATTCCATAGTGAGAGTTCCTATTTTGAACGCCTGTTTTTTGTATCAACAATAAAAATCACCTGCCGAATTCCTTTTATTCCTATCGAAAGCGTAGAACAGGTTCAGGCTGTTCGGCGTGCAACGGAACACCAACGGACGCGCCGCGGCGTTTGTCCAACGCACCGGACAGTTTTCGGAGTTGTATTCGACAGCCCACGCCCCCGTGGAAGTCTGAACCGAAGTCACGTTTCCATCTACATCGTAGCTCGGATTAAACACAAAAGATTCGAAAAACAATTGCTGTGTGTAAAATTATTAATCTCCATCATCCTTACATGTCTCCGCCTTGCAACTCATTCTTTTCTGTTTTATTTTGTCGCCGGAATATACCAAAAACTCCCCGTCAATGTCATAATGACAGATAGCGGAAAATCAACAGCGACTGCGGCGGCAACGGCACAACTCGTTTGAAACGCAGAGTTCGGCATCGTCTCTTCCCTCACCAACGGCATTGCCGGATACATTTCAGATGGTTGCGCATCTAAAGACGGATGAAAATCTTTCGGGGTACACCCTAATGATTCAAAAGGAATCGGAGTCAGTTTGGATTCGTCAATATTTTCACAGATAGAATATGTCGGCAAAAGAAACTCGTGTGAAGCGTCCACGGATACAAAGGCGTATTCCGTAGTAAAGGTGGGAATTTCTCGGTAAAAACACCCGCCGAAATATGTCCCCGGCATCACAATTTTTGCGAAGGTGTATTGTTTTTCAAATGGAGCAACGGGACATTTCAATAGTATTTTTTCGCCATACGAAAACGCAACTTTCGCGCGAGAAATCACTGCAAAGTAATAGACAGTTCCGTCTTCCGCAATCATGGAAGAGGTCTGAGAAACGGCAATGCACCCGCAATGCAATAAGCAGACGGTACTTCCCAAAAATGCACGAAAATAAACACCCATCCCAACTAGAACCAATTCCAAGGAAAGACGAGACTAAAGACAATACTACCAAAGTCAACACCAAAAGCATTCACGCCTTTGTACCCACAAAAACTTACAGCTTTTTGACTCCACATCGACTGATGAGAGCCTGCCGCACTATAACATTGCATCATATAGACTTTGGACAAGCGATACTCCGGAAGATACCCGCGAAGAGCATTTTGAGAAATAAAGTTCACTCTTGTTTTTTCTCGACCTTCTTCATCCGTGACAACAGTTTTTTCTCCGAACAAATAGTCTCCGGCTCCATTTCCTTGAGCATCAGGAGGGCTTCCCTTTATTTTCTCTCTGTAAAAATCTTTTCTTTCCGGATTCAATTTTATTCGACCGTAAACATAGCGTACACTTGGGCGAACCCACTTGTTGACAACAAAAAGCTCACTCTCCGAGAGCATACCTTCGTCAAAAGGGGCTACCGCAAGAAGTTTGCCTGTATTCCCATCCAATCCAATTTCACTCCAGCTTGTAGATTTCCACTCCGGCGCTGAATCCGTTTTTAGGCTCAGTAAAAAATACACGCTGACCGTAAAAAGAAAGATAGTCGCCCAGTAAAATACCGCCCAAAAAGCTGAAATTATAAGAAAAAACAAACGCATCTGACACCCTCCGTCTAATCAAATTTTGAATGGACCTCATAGGACTAACCCTCATCGCTTGAGACATCTCTTGGCTTTCTATCCGCAAGAAACGGATATTCATAGCCACGATTCCAAAGAAGCACCGGGCTCTCCGATTTCGGAATATAGAACTTAAAAATGTCGCTTGACCCTTCAATACGGACAGAAACTTCCGACTCCTCCCACGCTTTCCTATCCGCAATAGAAACATTGGGAATCATATACAGCAAAAGATTTCGTTGAAGCACTTCATTTTCGAAATACCCGTTAGCCCCTGCTTCTGTTTCGGCTTTATAGGTCTTAGAAAAGCCGTTCCCGGAAAAAGTAACCTCTATAACTTTCGGGGCTTCGCCGATAACATGAAGATCCCAACTACAATTATTGGGGTCGTCGAAAGCACTTCCCCAACCGAGACTATAAATTGCCGGATATGAGCTCGAAGGAATTTTGGAAAGCTCTTTGTGAAAATGATACTCAAAAAAATCGTGAGAAACCGGAGGGAAAGCAACTCTACCCCGGAGATAAGCTGACGCCTGCTCGGATATCGTATAATCTGGAGTCGCGCAGGCTACTGCAAGCAATGACGTAATCCCTACAGATAAGTACTTTTTCATTTTTTCCCGTATTTGGATTTTAATAATTTCAGCACCTGCCCAAGACATTCTGAAGTATTCTTTGTATTGATTTTATTTGGATCTTTAAAATTTGGAGCTAATGTTGGCAGATTATTAACCAATCTTCTACATCATTCATTCTGAAGCGCAACTTTCGGTTTCGCTCGCCTACTCCGACATTAATACTCGGTAATCCTTGCCCACAAAGACGAACGACTGAGCTTGTGGAAATACCTAATCGCTCGGCAAGTTCTTCTTTCGTGATTAATGTCCTTTCTGCCGTCTTTTTAACAATATCTATCATTGATCCCTTTGTTAATGTGAAGGTGTCGTCATTTGCCGACACCGAGAAAGTCCATCCGAGATCGTACTGAATGAACGTCATTTATCTTTTTACCCGACCCAGCTTCAAAGCCATAATTTTCGTTTGAAATTGTATCGCGCACTCTGAACCCGAAAAACACTCCCAAGATCAAAAGCAGGTTGCCGCAATTTTTCTTAAATTTGCTTTTCTTTCATATACAACCATTTCATTGCGCGAAAACCTCCACTTTCTTTATTATGAGTTTTGTCAGCCTCAGGGGAGGGGCAATGCTTCCGCCCGTTTGCTTCCCGCAAGCGGGCTTTTTATGCCAAAACAGGCATTTTGCGGCGAAAAATGGCGCTCTAACCCGCATACCTAAGCGGAAAAACGCGGTTGCAAGAAAGTTGCTACTTTGTTGGCAAAATTTGTCCTTTTTTGGCATTATTTCGCAACTTTTTACACAATTCCAAAAAGGCATGAAAAAGCCCGCAACCCTGTATTTTATTAGGATTGCGGGCGATTTTGGGAGAAAATTGGTCGGGCTGAGAGGATTCGAACCTCCGACCCTTTGCACCCCATGCAAATGCGCTAGCCAGACTGCGCTACAGCCCGAAAAAGGAAGCGCCGATTCTCGGCCTTATCGCCGTATTTGTCAAACGGAATTTATTCGACGGACTGGCGGTCGTAGAGTTCGCGGTAGAGTGCGGACTCCGCGTACACCTTTTCATGCGGGCCGTCGGCGACGATTTCTCCGGCTTTGAAGACGAGGATACGCGTGGCCGAACGAATCGAGGAGAAGCGGTGGGCAATCATGAAGGTCGTACGTCCCTTCACGAGTTCTTCCAAGGCGTCCTGAATTTCGGCTTCGCTTTCGGAATCGAGCGCGGAAGTGGCTTCGTCCAAAATCAGAATCGGTGCATCTTTGAGGAAGGCACGGGCGATGGCGATGCGTTGGCGCTGACCTCCGGAAAGCCGCCCGCCGCGCTCGCCGACCGGCGTATCCCAACCCTCTTCAAGCGACATCACGAAGTCGTAAGCCGCGGCACGCTTGAGCGCGTTTTCCACTTCTTCCCGCGTGGCATCGGGCTTGCCCAAGAGCAGGTTGTTGTAAATCGTGTCGGCAAAGAGAATCGGCTCCTGCGAAACGACGGCAATATTTTGGCGCAACTCGTACTGGAGTAGCTCGCGCACATCCGTCCCGTCCACCCGAATGCCGCCGTCAATGACATCGTAAAAACGCGGCAGCAGGTTGACGACCGTACTCTTCCCCGCCCCGGACGGCCCGACAAGCGCAACGGTTTCTCCCGGCTTTACCGTAAAGGAGATATTTTTCAGCACCGGCTCTTCGGGGTCATAAGCGAAGTTGACGTTTTCAAAGGCGACTTCCCCGCGGACGGTGCCGAGCAGCTTGGGCTCGGCGGGATCGGCGACTTCGATCGGTGCCTGAATGACTTCTTCCAGACGTGCGAGTGCCGCCATCCCTTCCTTGATACGGTTGTTCACCTTACCGATTTTCTTAATCGGGTCATAGGCAAAGTAAAGCGCCCCGACAAGCGCGATGACGGTGTCCTGATCGAGGCCGGCACAGGCGGCACGATAGACGGCGAAAGAAACCGTGCAGGCCGCGAGCACCTCGATCAGCGGAGTCAGCATTTTGTCGTATTTAATGACCTTGAGCTGAAGCTTCAAATAGGAGCTCACAAATCCGCGGAAACGGACACACTCGCGTTCCTGCAAGTTGTAGGCGCGAATTTCCCGCGGGGACTGAAGACTTTCTGTCAGAATTCCGGAAAGCTCGCCGGCCTTGTCCAACGCTTCACGCGAACGCTTGCGGATGCGGCGGCCGATAAAGCGGACCGGAAGCACCGTCGCCGGGACGAGCAGGAGGCTCAAAAGAAACTCCTGAGTCGCGGAACTTTGGAACGCCTGCCAAATGACGAAGCCAACGGCACCCGCAAGCGTAAACGGCTGGATGAGGAGGTCGTTGGTCACTTCGACGAGTACGGTTTTGACGAGCATCGTGTCGCCCATCGTGCGGCTGAGCAGGTCGCCGGAATTGTGTTTACGGAAAAAGTCCAAGTGCATTTTCTGCAAGTGGGCAAAGAGGCGCATGCGCACGCCTTCCAGAACCCGCACCCCACAGACATTGAGCAGGTAGGTGTTCCCGAACATTGAGACGCCGCGGATGATGAACACGACCGGCAGAAGCAGAATCGCAAAAGCCAAAACATGCTCGGGGGGAATGACCAGCGCGGGCAACCAGCTCAGGCCGTAGTTAAGCGCCGTCTCCGAGTTCGGATCGAAAAGTACGAGCGCCTGAGCCGGACCGGCATCGGAGAAAAGCACGGGAAGCACCTTTTGGAGCATCAGCGGCAAGCCGAAACCGCTCGCAACACCGGACGCCACACCCAAAAGCAGGGCCGCGACGAAGGTCCAACGCACTTCTGCAAGCAGAGAATAGTAAGGAAGAAAACGTTTCATAAAGCAGTGACGTGTTTTACGCTTCCGCCGGGCGAAAGCATTCCAAATTTCCGCGAATGCTACCACCCTCCCGCAAACCACGCAAAAGAAAAGGAAAAATTAAATCCGCAAGCAATATAGCGAAAATCCCTATTGACAACTTTTAGGGGGGGGTAGAATTCGGAAATTCAATATTCAACATCCTCCTAATCCAACAACTATCATGAGTGAAACACCCGCAAAACAACGTATCGTTTACATCCTTCTCGCGCTCTTCCTCGGCACCCTGGGCGTTCATAATTTTTACGCCGGGCGCACGGGAGTAGCAGTCACTCAATTGCTGATTACCCTGCTTTTGGGCTGGCTCGTCCTTCCGCTTGCGGCCGTCGGAATTTGGGTAATCGTCGAAATGTGTACGGTTACCAAAGACGCATCGGGAAGAGCCTTCTGCTAATCACAGTTTAGCGGAATCAAAAAAAAGAACGGGCATTTCGGATTTTCCGGGATGCCCGATTTTTTGCCAGTTCCCGCAGTTGACGGCAGGCGGGAAAAAGAGCATGCTTTTCGTTTTAAAATTTTTCGTCCTCTATTTAATTATGGCCGTGGAACTTAAAGATACCTTGAACCTTCCCGTAACGGATTTCCCGATGCGGGCAAATCTCACCGCACGCGAACCCAAGCGCATCGCGTTTTGGGAAGAAACCGACCTCTACAAGCGCTTACAGGAAAAGAACGCAGGCACTGGCAAATCCTTTATTCTCCATGACGGTCCGCCCTTCACCAATGGTGACGTCCACATCGGCACCGCGCTCAACAAGCTCCTCAAGGACATCATCATGCGCTACAAGACGATGTGCGGCTTCCGAGTCCCCTACGTTCCCGGCTGGGACTGCCATGGACTGCCGATCGAGCACAAGGTGATGAAAGAGCTCCACGCCAAGGAAAAGACGCTCACGCCGCTCGAGATTCGCAAGGCCTGCGCTGAATTCTCCGAAAGCTTCATCGAAAAACAGCGTAAACAATTCAAGCGTCTCGGCATTCTCGCCGATTGGGCCGCAGAGTACAAAACGAAGAACCCCGCCTACGAAGCCGACATCATTCGCACCTTTGCGAACATGGTCGCACACGATTTGATTTACCGCTCCAAAAAGCCGGTTTACTGGTCAATTCCCTGCAAGACCGCACTCGCCGAAGCCGAAATCGAATACAAGAGCCACGTCTCGCCGTCGATCTGGGTAGCGTTCTCGCAAATCGACGCCCCGGGAAAGAATTTTGTCATCTGGACAACAACCCCGTGGACGATTCCCGCAAACATGGCCGTCGCCGTGCATCCGGAGCTCGAATACGTCGAAATCGCCCATGGCGGAAAGACTTTCATCGTTGCCGATGCCCTCGCCGACAAGTTCATTGCCGACTGCGGATTGGAAGGCGCGACACGCGTCGCGAAAGTCCTCGGCAAAACCCTCGAAGGCATCCAAACACAACACCCGATCTGTAATCGCACTTCTCCGGTTGTCTGTGCCGATTACATCACGACAGACGCGGGAACGGGTTGCGTTCACACAGCCGGCGGCCACGGGCTGGAGGACTACCAAACCTGCCTGCGCTACGGCATCGAAATTTACTGCCCGGTTAACGACGAAGGCGTTTACGCCAATGACGGACGCGTTCCCGCCTCTCTCGTCGGCATTTCAGTCCTGGATACAAACGGCAAATGCCCGGCAAATATCGAAGTATTGAAACTGCTCGAAGCCTCGTGAAAACTTTTGTAGGTGGCGAAAATCGACCACCAGTACCCGCACTGCTGGCGCTCGAAAACGCCGGTCATCTTCCGTGCCATGGACCAATGGTTTGTCGCACTCGACAAAAATGGCATGCGCGCTAAGGCTCTTGAACAGATCGGCAACGTCGCTTGGCTCCCCGCCAGCGGTGAAAATCGCATCCGCGCCGCCGTCGAGGGTCGCCCGGACTGGTGTATTTCCCGCCAGCGCTCTTGGGGCGTACCGATTCCGGTCTTCTACGATGCAGACACGCGCGAAGCATTCCTCGATGCCAATGTCATCCGTGGCATCGCCGAAAAAATTGCCGTTGAAGGCACGGATATCTGGTTTGAAAAATCGCCGACAGAACTACTCGCAGGAATCAACGTTCCCGCCAGCTGGCCGGCTCCGGAAAAGCTCGTCGCAGGCACGGACACGCTCGACGTTTGGATTGACTCCGGCTCGTCCAGTGCCGCTGTCTTGAAGCGCAACCCGGACCTCGCGTTCCCGGCTGACCTCTACCTTGAAGGGTCCGACCAACACCGCGGCTGGTTCCAATCCTCGCTGTGGACAAGCGTCATCAACTTCGCCTGCGCTCCGTACAAGAAGGTCATCACGCACGGATTCGTCGTCAATGAAGGTACGCGACAGAAAATTTCGAAGTCCGACGGCAAACCGCAGACCGCCGACGGCTACGTTTCCAAGTACGGAGCCGACATTGTCCGCCTCTGGATTGCGTCGGAAAACTATCAGAACGACATTCCGCTCTCCGACGGGATTCTCGATGCGACGGCAACGCAGTACCGCAACATCCGTAACACGATCCGCTACCAGCTCTCGAATCTTTACGATTTCGACCCGGCAAAGGATACCGTACCGTTTGCAGAACTGACGCTCATCGACAAATGGGCGCTCACAAAACTCTTCCAACTCCACGCAAACGTTACAAACTGTTTCGAAAACTGCGAATTCCACAAGGCCTACGCCGCAATCGCCGCATTCACGGTAGAAACGCTCTCGGCGACCTATCACAACATCCTGAAGGACCGCCTCTACACCTACGCTGCCAACTCGCGGGAACGCCGCTCCTCGCAGACCGCGATTTATACAATCTTCACGACCTATCTGAAAATGCTCGCGCCGATGTTGCCGTTCACGACGGACGAGGCCTGGGGCTTTTTCACCGCGAAAAACGAGTATGTGAAAGATTCCATCCTCCTGCAGGATTGGCCGGAATACCGTCCGGACTGCGTGTTCTCCGAAGAAGCGGAAGCATTCGATACGTTGCTCAAGGTTCTCGACGACGTCAATCTGAAGCTCGATGCGCTCCGCTCCGCCAAGGTTATCGGACAGTCGCTCGAAGCGGTCGTCACAATTACCTGTGACGCGGAATCTCCGCTCTATGCCCTCCTGAAAAAGCACGAGGCTGTGCTTGCAGAAACCTTCATCGTTTCGGAAGTCCGCCTTGTCGCCGCTCCTGCGGGAACGTCTCTTTCAGTCGATGCCGTTAAAGCCGAAACACTCGGCTACGTCCGTTGCCCGCGCTCCTGGCGCTGGATGCCGGAACTCGTCGATGCCGGAAACTTCGGCAAAGTTTCCGCCCGGTGCCGCGACGCTCTCATGGAGAAATTCCCTGCCGAATTCTAAGCGAATTCGCTCCGAAAACAAAAAAAGACAGGCGTTCATACGTCTGTCTTTTTTTGTCACTTCCGGCGGTCAATTAGCCGTTAAGCAAGCTCTAGAAATTCTTTACGCCTGTTCGATTGCGCCGCAGGCGTCTTCATTTATCCGCTATCACTTCCGCCGAATCCTCCGAAGGAGAATCAACTATTGTTGCAGGGGGGGGTAGACAGGAAGTC
>JAZRTJ010000007.1:0-9080 GCA_045651925.1 Candidatus Spyradenecus sp.
CACGTCCACAGCGAAAGCTGCACGCATGATCACGCCGAACACAGCCATGAGCACGCTCATGCGGAACACACTCACGAACACGGAGAAAGCTGCAACCATCAGCATGAACACAAACACGCCGAAGAAACGCATACAGCCGAGCAGCACGACCACAGCGAAAGCTGCACGCATGATCACGCCGGACACAGCCATGAGCACGCTCATGCGGAACACACCCACGAACACGGAGAAGGCTGCTCCGGACACGGCCACGACATCGGCACACCCGTAAAAATTTCCGATCGCGCGCGCCAATCCATCGCAATGCGTTTTGAAAAAGTTGCCGACCGTCCTATCTCCGAAACGCGCTCCTATTACGGACAGATGATTGTCCCGGCCGAAGCGCTCAAGACCGGGGCCCTCTCCGCCGCAGGCCGCGTCCGCTTCCACGTCAAACCCGGCCAAGAAGTCACCGCCGGCACACCGCTTTTCTCGCTCGCCTCGCCGGACCTCATTACGCTTGAAAGCGACTGTGCCGAAGCCGAAGCCAATCTTTCCCGCGCCCGTTCCAATCTTTCGACCCTCGAAAAACGTCTGGCGCGTCTCGCCGAAATCGGCACTAAAAACAGTAGCCTCGAAAACGACGCCGCCTTCCTCAAAGCGGAAATTCCCGTGCTCGCCGCCGCTGCCAAGCGTACCCGCGGGCTGTGGCAAATCGCGACTCTCGGCGGGACCTTCCGCAATGGCGTGCTGACCGTCCGTTCAAGCTTTAGCGGCCGCATCCAATCTCTCGATCTCAATGAAGGCGCTTGGGGCGAACAAGGCGCGAGCGCGCTCACGCTCGTCGTCCCGCAGGCCCTCGAATTCAAGGGGATCGCTTTCGGGAATGACTCTTTTGTCGGCAAAAAAGCCCGCCTCGCCGTCCACATCGGCGACGAAACACACTACTACGACGGCACCCTGCGCATCTCCGCTCAAATCGACGAAGCAACGCAAGCCCGCACGATCTACTTCGTCCCCGAAAAAGCGGATGCCGCTATCTATCCCGGCCAAGTCGCACGCCTCGAAGTCTTCACGCCCGCCACGGAAGCCGAAGCAGACTTCGTTCCCGTACCGAGCAGCGCCGTCGTTAAAGTCGGCGTAGATGACATCGTCTTTGTCTGCGCGCCGGCCGACCCGAATCTCTTTTTCGCCCGCAAAGTAAAAACGCTGCCCGCACGCCGCGGCATGACTCCGGTCAAGGGCATCCGCACCGGCGAAACCGTCGTCTCCAAGGGTGGCTACGAATTAAAATACGTCCTTCCCGTTGACGGCAACGCTCCGAAACGCAAAACCGCCGGCCACTTCCACGCCGACGGCAAATTCCACGAAGGCGAGCATTAGAAGAACGAAAGCTTAAAGTTTAAAGAGGGCCGCAATTCGTTCCATTACGCCGCAGGAGCGTAAACGGAGCTCGACCTGTCACTTTGCGGCGCTTGTTTTTCGTGGATAACCGCGGGTTCAGACTTAGTCTGCACCCGCGGTTATCCTATGTAGTGCACCTCCGGCGCACGATGGTAAGTGGTTCGCAGTGAATAGCATGCGGAGATTTTTGCTCTCGAGCGAAAATTTTGGAGAAAGCGTTATTCATTATTCACTAAAAACACCTATCCGTTATCAGATATCAACTCTCCCTTTTCCTCATCCTCTCTTGGCAACTCTGAAGCGCGGAGCCTTGGAATTGCCGCCTTTTTTCTCAGTGTCGACCACCATACGGAAGTCCATCATACGGCGGAAGCGATCAACGCGTGCGATTTCCACGGAAACCGTTTGTCCGAGCTTGAACATCCGTTTCGTGCGCCGCCCGATAACCGCCGTTCCGTCGCTGACGAGGTGGTAAAAATCGTCGGTTAGCGAGGAGAGCGGCACTAAGCCGAAAGCCTGAGAAATCTTGAGTTCGACGAAAAGCCCGCGGCTACGGATATCCGTAATGACCGCTTCGAAGACGTTTTTCTTTTTGCGTTCGGCTTCCCGCTCAAAAAATTCCAAAAGCTTGATTTTCGTCGATTCCCGTTCGGCTTCCATGGAGGAGCGTTCGGTGTCGGAAATGTGGTCGGCGGTTGCCGTCAGTTCCGAAACGGAGAGTGCGGCGAGTTTCTTGGCGGGCGCAGTCGGCAGTCGGTTGCGCTGCAGGTAAAAATCGAAAATGCGGTGTACCGTCAAATCCGCGTAGCGTCGAATCGGCGAAGTGAAATGCGCGTAGTATGTTTTCGCGAGCCCGTAGTGGCCGTCGGCTTTCGCGCGATAGCAGGCCTGCTTCAGGCTACGCAGAAAGCGGATGCGCAGCGGATAGGCATCTTCCCGCGTGTTGAGCACTTTAAGGAGGCGGACGACTTCGCTGCGTTTGGTCAAATCGCCGACCTTGATGCCCGCATCCAAAAGCTCTTCCCGCAAGTCCGAAAGCTTTTCCGGCTCCGGCTGATCGTGTACACGGGAAATGTACGGCAGTTTGGCCCATGAAAACTCGCGCGCCACGGTTTCGTTCGCAAGTAACATGAATTCTTCCACCAGCTGGTGCGATTCGTCGTGGGAAGCCTGCGCAATACGATCGGCATAACCGTCCGCATCGACGTAGATTTTGACTTCCGGCATATCCAGATCGAGCGCTCCCGCCTGCATGCGCCCGGCCCGCAGATGCTGCGCAATCCGGTCCAAAGCCCGCACGTGGGTACGCAATTCGTCGAGTTCCGTATCGCTCAAGTCGGCCAACGCACGTCCCGGATGCCCGGACTGATGCGCGGGCACCGGCGGAATCGCACGAATCGCGGCGTTGTCGTCTTCGCGCATCAAAGCCATCGCCTGCCCGTAAGTCAGACGTTTACGCGACGCAATGACCGTATTGGCATACTCCGCCGAAAGGACTTCGTTCGATGCGGAAAACGTGACGAAAACGGATTTTGTCAGACGGTTTTCGTTTTCGACAAGCGAGCACAAACCGCTCGAAAGCGCGTGCGGCAGCATCGGAATCACCGTGCCGACGAGATAGGTCGAGTTCCCGCGGGCGCGCGCTTCGGCATCGAGCGCCGTACCCGGGCGGACATAATGCGAGACGTCGGCGATGTGAATCCCGACGCGGCACTTCCCGCCGTCGAGAAACTCGAGCGAAAGGGCATCGTCGAAATCCTTGGCGTCATCCGGATCGATCGTAATCGTAAAGATATCGCGAATGTCTTTCCGCCCTTTCATTTCCTTCGGCGAAAGCGTTTCCGCCAAGCCGCTCAACTCACGATTGACGGCTTCCGGGAACTTCGGCGAAAGATTGTAGCGGTACAAAATCGCACGGTATTCCGCAAGCGGTGTGTGCGAAACGCCGAGCACCTTTTCGATTTCACCTGTCGGATTTTCGTTGCGGCGCTTCCATTCGTTGAGACGGACAATGACCTTTTCGCCGTCCTTCGGCTGCGGAAACAGCGGCGAGCGCGCGGGATCCTGCACGAGAATTTCCATGCCGATCTTCGGGTCGTCCGGCGTAACCATCCACGCATAGCGCGTACAATGCAAAGTCCCGGTCGTCGTCGTAAACGCACGTTCAAGGATTTTGACGACGGCGCCGAATTCAAAATTGTCGTCCGCGGCGTAGGATTCGCGGAAACCGCCCTTGCGCCGCTTCTTTTCGATGCGCACGACGACGTGGTCGCCCGGCAACGCGACGCCCGTGTCCTCGGCGCGAATGTGCACCGGCGGATGCGGCTCGGAGCCGTCGGCGGGCGTATCGGGAATCAGCTTGGCGGAACCGCCGAAGCGAAAATGGATTCGCCCGCTGATCAAATTGGCATCGGACGGAAGGCAGTAGCGGTCGCGTTTGACCTGAGCGATTTTGCCGTCACGCACCATGCGCGGGAGCAACTTTTTGAGGCGGGAGAAAATCTTTCCGCTTCCGCCGATCGCCTTGTAAAGTTCATCAACGCGCAACGGCACATAGTCTTTCCGTTGCATCAATTCCAAAATTTTATCTTCGATTTCCATGGGGATAAGAGCTTAAAGATTAGGGCTTAAAGCTTAAAGAGGCCCAATAAGGCAGGACGCTTGATTGACGGCAATTTTACAGAGCCGAAACGGCATTTGGCTACTACAAAAATCCCCGGCGACGACAGACGCCCTATGTTCGGCAACGGACACAAAAAAACTCCGACTTCCTTGCGAAAATCGGAGTTTTTCCGGAGGGTTTAGACTTCTCCGCCGGCGTCGAAGGTGCGCGGGCCTCTGAAGCCGCCCGTGCGCTTGCCGCCGAAGGGGCGTTTCTTGAAACCGCCTTCACGGGGGCCGCCGAAGCGACGTCCGCCGAATCCGCCTTCGCGACGCGGAGCAAATCCGCCTTCACGGCCTTCACGTTCGCGGCGCGGAGCAAAACCGCCTTCGCGGCGGGGAGCACCGCGGAAACCGCCGAAGCTGCGGCGTTCCGGGGGAGTATCTTCACGCGGGCGCGCAATGTTGACCTTGAGCGGACGCCCCATGAATTCGACGCCTTCCGTCTTTTCGATGGCTACTTGAGCCTCTTCCGGCGTGGACATGACGACGAAGCCGAAGCCGCGCGCACGTCCCGTAAATTTATCGCGCATCACTTCAGCAGAATCCACGTTGCCGAACTGGCTGAAGTGCTGTTTCAAATCGTCCTCGTTGGTTTCCCAAGCGAGATTGCCGACGAATAACTTGTTATCCATGTAATCTATAACTCACTGACTTTCTCGCTGCCTCATCGTTCCCGACCGTCGGGTTTCAAAAAACACCGGAAATACCGGCGTCGTTTACCATCTGAAGCAACGGACTTAAAAAAGTCGGCGCGCAGTCTCAAGTTTTCCGTGAATGAACGCAACAACAAACAGCGGAGGAGACAAAAAAAACGTTCCCGCGCACATGGGGCGGGAACGTTCGTCCGAAAAACGGAATCGGAGGCGACTATGCGCGGCCGAGGTAGGACTTGTCTTCCGTGCTGATGCGGATGACTTCGCCTTCCGCGATGAAGAGCGGAACCATGACCGTGAGGCCGGTTTCGATCGTGACGGCCTTCTGCGCGTTGCCCGAGGTGTTACCCTTGACGGCCGGCGGCGCTTCCGTGACCTTCACTTCGATGGCTGCCGGAAGGTTGACCGTGATCGGCTTTTCTTCAACGAAGAGAATGTCGTAGGTCTGGCCTTCGACGAGGAAGCCTTCGGATTCCTTCAGCGAAGCTGCGGAAATCGGGTATTCTTCAAACGTTTCCGCGTCGGAGAAAACGTAGTTTCCGTCCGCCTGGTAAAGGAGTTCGAGCTGCTTGATCGAGTTTTCGAGAACGTCAAACGAAGCACCGATATTCGTACGCACCGGAATGACGCGACCCGAAGCGAGGGAACGCAGTTCCATCTGGCAGTAGGAAGCGTTGTTCGGAGGCGTGCGCACTTGGCATTCGAGAACGAGGCAGAGATCGTTGTTGTAGCGGATGATGTTCTTGCGCTTAATGTTATTGACGGTTGTATTTGCCATAAGTTTCAAAAAAATCTCAAAAGACTTTTCCCGCGTCAAGCACGAAGCACATAAGCTGGAAGGACGCAGACAATTTTCCGAAAAAATGCATTTTGCAACAATCTTGCAACAATTGCAGCCGCCTTCCCTGCTACACTGATTCCACGCTTGCGATCGGTTTCACAAGCGCATCACTCAAAATCAACAATCGTGTGAATAAACAATATAAATTATTATCGTTCCTTGCCGGTTTTTTTTCGCTTGGGCTCATCGTCGCGCTCTACGCTGGAGAAAGCCCTCGAAGCCTTCCCAAAGCATGTGGCGGAGGCTCTGTAACAACATCAAATTGCTTCCGGGACTCAGAAAGCAATGAAATTATCGTCCATGAAGAAACATATCTAACATGTGAACGAGTTGAACGCCTTATTCAATGTGATGATGGCTCTCTTGCAGTAGAGATTCTGAACAAATACGGACGCGCTTTTGCCCCAGAGGAAGACATAACGCCGTATATCAATTCGAATTTTCCCAGTCTCGCAGATTTTGCAGACAGCGTATCAACAAGATATTCAGGCTCTGTCCCCGAAGGCGTAGCAGGCTGGGATGGGACTTGGACGATTGTAAACAATCGCGATGAAGATGAAAATTATTACTATGAGTACGCGTCCTATTCCTCCGGTTTCTCAGGCAATGCAGAATATTTCACTTATCCGTTTACAATGACAACAACATTCACCCTTGATTGCGAAGGGGTTAACCAAGTTGTCCTTTCCATCAGGTCTGATGACACTGCGAGTATATCCGTCTTGGGTGTGACCTGCTCATCAACACTACACACTCCCGGAAGCATGATCATTGAAGTTCCTAGTGGAACAACGTCTTTTCCGATAACTGTGACCTATGAAAATATCGGTGGACCCTATGCGCTAGACTTCTCCATTAAATTGAGAAGACGCTTGTAGAACTTTAGCATTGCGCAGGCTAGCCTGCGCAACGTTTTATCTACAAAGTGTAAAAAGATAAAATGCAGATTCCCGCAAAAACTACACTTATAGCCGTTTTGCTTGTGGCCGCCCTGCTGACAACGCTCGTCATTTGCGCGGAGCGTTCCCGTTCGTCGGGAATTGAAGCACGCCTTGAGCGGGAACGTTCGGCACAAATACATCGCGCGGAAAAAGTTTTAATTGAAGCGCTACAAGAAATCCTGCGCCAAAGCGACAAAATCACTCCCGAGAACTTTAGCGAATACGCCGTTTCCCGCGGTAATGATGCGTCGCTTTGGCAGGACAGCCGAATTGCATTTATTTTTTGCGAACTCGCAGAGGATGACAATGCGCAATCCGCCCGCTACGCCGGGTTCTACGGCGTAGCGGGATTAGGCCCGGGGAATGAAACAACGCCGAATCAGGCTCGTAAGAAACACGACCCGGGAAAACGCATCGCCGGCGGAGAAGCGCAAAACCTCATAGACGACATCGTCCGCTTTGCCGACACGCGCTTCCCTCTTGGCGGAAAGGCTTCCTGGCAAAATATTATCCCGCCGCTCACCACCGACGACAATCCGTCACGATTTTTTCCGCGATATGGCTTGTGGCTCGGTTATTTTCACGGAAACCGACCAATGTCTGAAAAATATTTTTCGAGTGGCTTCCGTTTTGAAACCGACCATAAGTCTGTCTTTCTGGTACGGGAAGTAAGGGCTCCTCAAATTCGTTTCTCCATACAGGGGATGCTAATCAACCAACCCGGCCTGCTTGCGCGTCTGAACAAAGCCGTTTCAAAAACTATCCCGAACATAAGGCTCGAAATCACAACTTCCAACGAAGGGACAAACTTATTGGGAATTCCGCTGAAACTCCACCTTCAGGAAGCGGATTTTTCCAAATCTCACGCAAAGTCTCTAAGGGAATTCCGAATCCTCCTGCTCATCGTATGGATCTGCTCCGCAATCCTTCTTTCGGCAATTTACGCCGTCGTCGTTCATATCCGAAAACTCGCCGATTTGCGCCGACTTTTTTCGGATGCAATCGTGCATGAATTACGCACGCCGCTCGCCCTGCTTGAAGCCCACGCGGAAGCACTTGCCATTCGCAGCGAAGCCAAAACAGCGCGGGAAGCAAATGCCCTGCGCCTGCGCGTACAACAGCTCACAATGCTCGCAGACAACCTGTTTTGGATGGCCAAAATGTCACAAAGCTCAACCTATGGGCTGCAAGCAAGCTGTCACCCGCTCGGACAAATCATGCCTCCCGTCCTTGAATACCTCTCCGAAATCTTGGAGCGCAGAGGCGTCGATTTAAACATCAGCCTCCCGCCGGAGCTCGCACACACGCGGATTTGGGCTTCCCCAACCGCTCTCGAACGCATTTTCGTCAATCTTGCAGACAATGCCGCCAAGCACCTCGAAGGAATTGATGACGCCCAGGTAACCGTTTCTGCCTCGCTCTCCTCTTGCAAAAATCTGCTTGAAATCCGTTTCAGCGACAACGCCGGAGGTATTCCGAAAAAGATACAGCAAAATCTTTTCTGCGATTTCACGGCAGGCGCAAGCGGACTCGGCATCGGACTGGCACTTTCGCGGAAATTGGCACGTGCCCAAAAAGGCGATTTATCATTGCTGGAAACAAGCAGCAAAGGAACCTCCCTGCAACTAACTCTAAAAATTTGCTCATGAAAAAAAAACGTGTGCTAATCGTTGAAGATGATTGCGAACTACGAAGCTTCCTCGCCGAAATCTTACACATAAACGGCTATACGACCTGCCTTGCGGGAACATTTAACGAAGCAATTCTCCGCATTGATCAGGAGCACTTCGACCTCGCTATTTTGGATATCATGCTCGACGAGTCCGGAAACGGCATCGAAGTCCTGAAGTACCTGCGACAGGTCCGAGGAAACGGGATTCCCGTCATTATGCAAACCGCCGTCGGCGACGATGCACACTGTGTGCGTTGCCTAAAATCGGGTGCGGACGAATTCGTTGTCAAACCGGTCCGGGCAGGCCCGCTCCTTGCACGCATAGAGGCCGTACTACGTCGGGCATCGGGATCAACGGAAACTCCTTCTGTGCTAAACCTGCGTAGCGGTGTGAAATTCGACTACAACTCCCGCGAACTGATTCAGGATTCCGGGGAGCGAATACATCTGAGCTACAAGGAAAACCAATTGCTCCGAACTTTTTACGAACGCCGCGGAAAAGCTATTTCGGAAGGCACGCTTTTGGTTGAAATCTGGAAAATGAATCCCGCCTTAGCCGCAGAGTTTAGCGGCCTACGGTCGCTCGTATCACGTCTGCGCACAAAACTCGGAGATGCCGCAGAAATAAAGGCAAATTACGCGGAAGGCTATCGTTTAGAAATCTGATTTTACGAATCGCGGTATCGACAAACCCGGGGGCCGCTCTTTGGCGTTGCACCCTGAGAGTTTCTTTGAAAAATAGAGTGCACGTTTTACCCTGCTACTATGATTTACGATTCCAAGAAATTCCTGCTCATCGCGGGTCCCTGCTCGCTCGAAAACGAAGATGTCTGCCGCAAAGTCGCAGAAAAGCTCAGCGAACTCCGCCAAAAATTCCCGCAACTCAACATCGTTTTCAAAGGTTTCTTCGACAAGGCTAACCGTAC
>JAZRTJ010000008.1:0-37512 GCA_045651925.1 Candidatus Spyradenecus sp.
CCCCTAGGGGGCGTCATAGGGGAGGATTCTTCTTCGACAACTCAAAGTCTTGCTTCCAATCCCCAACCTTGTAGTCTCTCTGTAACCTTAGAAGTGTAACCTATGTCTGACTCTAAAGTGTTACCTATGTCTGACTGAGCCAGCTCTCCCCTCATCTTTAATCTTTAATCTTTAATCTTTAATCTTTCTTCTTTAATCTTTCCCGCGCTATGGCAAATATTCCTCCTTTCAAATACCAACACCCGTTCCCGCTCGGCGAAGACAAGACCGAGTATTATCTGCTCACGAAGGATTACGTTTCCGTCGGCGAATTTGAAGGCGTTCCCGTGCTCAAAGTTGCCAAGGAAGGCCTGACCGCGATGGCAAACGCCGCGTTCCGCGATGTCTCCTTCATGCTCCGCCGTGCGCACAACGAGCAGGTGGCAAAAATTCTTTCCGACCCGGAAGCCAGCGAAAACGACAAGTACGTCGCGCTCACGTTCCTGCGCAACGCGGAAGTTGCCTGCAAGGGTAAGCTCCCCCTCTGTCAGGACACAGGAACGGCGATTGTTCACGGCGAGAAAGGCCAGCAGGTCTGGACGGGCTATTGCGACGAAGAAGCGCTCGCACTCGGCGTTTACAAGACCTACACGGAAGAAAATCTGCGCTACTCGCAGGACGCTCCGCTCAACATGTACGACGAAGTGAACACGCGGTGCAATCTTCCCGCGCAAATCGACCTCGAAGCCACCGAAGGCATGGAATACAAATTCCTTTGCGTCACCAAGGGCGGCGGAAGCGCGAACAAAACCTACCTTTACCAGGAAACGAAAGCGCTCTTGAACCCGAAGACGCTTGTTCCGTTCCTCGTTGAAAAAATGAAAACACTCGGCACGGCAGCCTGCCCGCCGTACCACGTGGCATTCTGTATCGGCGGCACCTCTGTGGAAAAGAATTTGCTCACGGTCAAGCTCGCTTCGACGCATTACTACGATGAATTGCCGACCAGCGGGAACGAGCACGGCCGCGCTTTCCGCGATGTCGAACTCGAAAAGCAGGTCCTCGAAGAAGCCCACCGCATCGGCCTCGGCGCTCAGTTCGGCGGGAAATACCTCGTTCACGACGTGCGCATCGTCCGCCTCCCGCGTCACGGAGCAAGCTGCCCCGTCGGTATGGGCGTTTCCTGCTCCGCAGACCGCAACATCAAGTGCAAGATTAACAAGGACGGTATTTGGATTGAAAAGCTCGACGATAATCCGGGCGAACTCATTCCGGAAGCTCTGCGCCAAGCCGGCGAAGGCAATGCGGTCAAGATCGACCTCAATCGCCCGATGCCGGAAATCCTCGCCGAGCTTTCCAAGTACCCGGTGGCTACGCGCCTCTCGCTCAACGGCACCATCATCGTCGGTCGCGATATCGCGCACGCGAAATTGAAAGAGCGCCTCGACCGCGGCGAAGAACTCCCGCAGTACATCAAGGATCACCCGATTTACTACGCGGGCCCGGCAAAAACGCCGGAAGGCATGGCTTGCGGTTCGATGGGACCGACGACGGCGGGACGCATGGACTCCTATGTCGATTTGTTCCAAGCCAACGGCGGCTCGCTCATCATGCTCGCCAAGGGTAACCGTAGCCAGCAGGTGACCGATGCCTGTAAAAAGCACGGCGGCTTCTACCTCGGCTCCATCGGCGGTCCGGCCGCTATTCTCGCGCAGAACAATATCAAGTCGATTGAATGCGTCGAATACCCGGAACTCGGCATGGAAGCAATTTGGAAGATTGAAGTCGAAAACTTCCCGGCGTTCATCCTCGTCGATGACAAGGGCAATGACTTCTTCAAGCAAATCAAGCCGGTTTGCCCGATGGGGAAGTAGAGATTAAAGATTAGAGTTTAAAGATTAAAGAAACTCACGAAGAGCGTTCCCGTGGCAAGAGTCGCGGGAACGCTTTTTTCGGACCCAAACGCTTTCGCAGACAAAGTGGTTTTCTCCGTGATTGATATCGTTGGAGCGCTTCGTGCCGAGACCAATTACACGAAAAATCGAAATTATTGGAAATACCTCAACGCCAAATTGAAAAAGGATGGTAATGAGTTGGGTGGCGTTACTACCCACCTGAAGCTACGCGCACCCGACGGGAAAAAATACAGCACCAACGTTTTGGACTATGACGGAATTATCGCGCTCGCCAAGGTGTTCCCGTCAACAAAGGCGAATCGCTTCATCGAATGGTCCACCTACAGCGACGAAACAATCGACGGTAAAAGCAAGCAAAAGGCTTCCGAGCTCTTTGAAACTTTGTTTATCGACGCAATCGAAGTCGGAACCGTCAAAGGCTTACGGCAAATTCACGCTTACCTTCGGCGGACTCTACGATTTTGCGGGTCAAATCCGCACGGTTAACATCGCGAAGGATGGTTTTTCGTTTGCGCCCGCAAGATTTTTGGAAAACACCCTAAGCGCCATCGAAGCGATGCCGGCGGGAACGTTTGACGAAATTTTGAAAAAATACGTTGAAATGAACGTTGCGCATCCGTTCCGGGAAGGGAATGGGCGCGCCACTCGGATTTGGCTGGATTGGATGCTGAAAAAACAGCTCGGACGTTGCGTCGATTGGAGCAAAATCGAAAAACGCGCCTACCTGCACGCGATGGCGGAAAGCGTTGTCGATGCGTCCGAAATCCGCCGCCTCGTTGCCGGCGCTCTGACCGACGAAATCCATTCCCGCGAGATCTTTATGAAAGGCATCGACTACTCCTACTACTACGAAGCGCCCGAAAACGAAATCCCCGAATAATTCCTCCCGTCGATGGAGCCCACCAAACAGAAAAGCGCCCCCGCGAGTTTTCAGGGAACGCTTTTTTGCTTTTGAAAATCCCCCGTAAAAAATATTTATTATCACCGTTATGAACGGATTCTCCCCAGCTCCCCAAGAACAGCGACTTTGTGCCCTCAAATCTCTCATTCCCGAGGTGTTTTGTGAGGGGAAAATCGACTGGGAAAAACTTAAAGCTGCGCTTGGGGAAGACATCAATTTCACCCATGAACGTTACGTGCTCAATTGGGCGGGGAAAAGCGATATTCTGAAAATCGGATTGGATTCTTCGGCAGTAGTTCTCGACTTCTTTTCTGGTTCGGGAACGACGGCGGACGCGGCGGTTGAAAACATCGTTTATGAGCTTCTTTTGAAAAGCGGCAAGGATCTGAACAGTAAAATTGTTCGCGGGAACGGTTTTTATAACGTGAACGACGGCGAGCTGGTGTTGCTCTTGGAATCCGCTTCTCAGGAAATAGTCGATTCGGTTATCGCACTTGCTCCTGCGAAAGTCATCGCCCTCGATCGCCTCTTCCACGGCAACGACCAACTCAAAACGAACACCGCCCTCCAATTCCGGGATAGCGCCATAGAATTTTTCACGATATAATGCGAGACATGAAAAAGAAACCTACAGTCATTGATTTGTTTGCGGGTTGTGGAGGACTTTCTCTTGGTTTGTACCAAGCCGGATGGCAGGGAATTTTTGCGATAGAGAAAAACGAATTTGCGTTCGATACGCTAAAATTCAATTTGATTGAGAAAAAGAAACATTTTGCATGGCCGGAATGGTTACCGAAAACAAATCATGATATTGATGAGGTACTCTCTTCTTACAGTACGAAACTCAAAAAGTTGCGCGGAACGGTTGATTTAGTTGCTGGAGGACCGCCTTGCCAAGGATTCTCAATGGCGGGAAAACGTATTGAGAAAGACGAGCGAAATAAGCTGGTTTTTTCATATATTAAATTCATCGAACTTGTTCGCCCCAAGATGCTCTTTTTTGAAAATGTTAAGGGGTTCACTTATGCATTTAATAAAAAACAGGGGGCAATCCCGTATTCTCAGCTTGTGGTCGAAAAACTTTCGGGATTGGGCTACGACATCCATGCAGAGGTTTTGGATTTTTCGGAGTTTGGTGTGCCGCAACGCCGGAAACGGTTTATCCTTGTCGGTGTGAGGGCGGAGCAAGGATGTGCGGCGGATTTTTTTCGTCTTGTGAAGTCGAAAGGGGCTCGTTTTTTAGAGAAGAATGGGCTTTCTTGTAACCCAACGTTGGCTGATGCAATATCAGATTTGTTAGAAGGAAACGGTGTTAGACCTACTCCGGATAGGAAAGGCTTCTCTTCCGGTGTATATGGAGAAGCAACTTCTGCCTTACAGGTGTTTTTACGAAAAAACACAAATGCAGATTCGATTCCGAATAGCCACAGTTTTGCGAAGCACACAAAAGAACGATTGGAATGCTACAAAAAATTACTGGAGGATTATCCCAAGCGGGGGCGCCGTATCGACGGTGATGAGCGTATGCAGTGGAATATTCGGCAACGTGGTATAACCGTTATGGACGGAAATCAGCCTGCACCGACAATCACTGCCCATCCGGATGATTATTTACATTATTGTGAGCCACGCATAATGACTGTCCGTGAATGTGCTCGAATTCAAACATTTCCGGATTGGTATGAAATTAAGCGAAAGTATACAACCGGAGGAAAAATGCGGAGAATCGAAGTTCCTCGATACACTCAGGTGGGAAATGCAATTCCCCCTCTTTTTGCACAACAAGCAGGATTAACTTTGAAGGAGATTTTAAGGTAATGGATAAACTGAGCTTTAGGGTGAGTTCCGCGTTAAAAGACCTCGTTGGTAAAGACCTAGTTACGAGCGAGAACGTTGCTATATTTGAGTTAGTAAAAAATTCATACGATGCCTATGCGACAAAGGTTGAGATAACGTTTTCTGACGATAAAATTGTCATTGCAGATAACGGGAAAGGAATGACGTTTGACGATTTGAAAAAAAAATGGCTTTTCCTGGGTTATTCTGCAAAAAAAGATGGCACAGAAGATAGACCGGATCAGCTTAAGCAGAAGTCGTATCGAGATCGGATTAAGCGGCGATATGCTGGGGCTAAAGGGATAGGGCGCTTTTCTTGTGATAGATTGGGCAAAAAATTATTGCTCATAACAAAAAGTGAGTCTGCGGAGTCTACGGAAAAAATAGCTGTAAACTGGGCTGATTTTGAAAACGATCAGCAGACAGAGTTTACGGAGGTCGAAATTGATCATACATCAGTTACGCGGGATTTTGTTGTTTTTCCGGATGGGAAAAAAACGGGAACGATTCTTGAAATTTCAAGCCTAAATGCAGAAAGATCCCGATGGGATAGGGCACACATTTTAGACTTGAAGCGCTCGTTGGAGAAACTAATCAATCCCCTTGCAGAATCGGAAGATTTTTCAATAGAAATTATCTGTGAGAGAGAGAAAGCAGAAGATTTAAACGAATCGCACGATAGAGATATCGTCAATGGTATTTTAAAAAACAGCATCGCTGAAATTTTTAAAATTAAGACTACACAAATTGATGTAAGGCTAAATTCTGAATACATAGAAACAACGCTATCTGATAGAGGTGTCGATATATACAAAATAAGAGAGAAAAATATCAATTTTAAGCAGTTGGTTGATGTAAGAATTAATCTCTACTTTTTAAACCGTTCTGCAAAGTATAGCTTTACCCGATTAATGGGGATAGAGCCTGTCAATTATGGATCTATTTTTTTGTTCCGGAATGGCTTTAGGATCATGCCGTTTGGAAATACTGGTGATGATAGTTGGGGCTTAGATTACAGAGCGCAGCAAGGGCGGAGTCGTTTTTTAGGGACACGAGATTTATTTGGTCGGGTGGATGTATTAACCGATAATGTCGATGAATTAAAAGAGGTGTCCAGTCGAGATGGAGGGTTGATTGAAACGAGAACATCGAGGCAATTATTTGAGTTGTTTAAGATAGCACACAGGCGTTTGGAGCGTTATGTCTCAGGGGTCTTGTGGGGCGGAGGATTTCTACAACGAGAGTATTTTGCAACAGAAGCAGAGGCGTTAAAAAAAAGAAAAGAGCTTTTGGATATAGACAAAGATGAGGATGATCCTAATTACATCTTCTCTTCCAGTATGGGAAGTAAGATTGATTTTGTTCAGTTAATTAAAACATTGATCAAAGATAAGAACGTTGAGGTGCTATATTACAACACAGAGCTTGCGAATATTTTTTCGCTTTCTACTGGCGTTGATACTATAAAGCCTCAATTTATTCGGGATTTAGAAAAAATTGCAGAAAATACGAACAATTCAAATCTGCTCGCATCCGTTGAGGAGGCGAAGCATCGGATATCGGAATTGCAACGAGAAAAAGAGGTCGCAGAAGCCCGAGCTTTAGATGAAGAGCAAAGGAGAATTGCGGCAGAGAAATCTGCAAAGGAGGCAGATTTGAAAAAACGGGAAGCCGAAAAAAAAGCAGAGCTTGAGCGAGAGAAGAAGCGAGAAGCTGTCTTGCGCGCCAAAGAGGCTGAACTAAAACGGAGAGAGGCTGAGGTGCTTCGAAAAGAGGCCGAGCAGAAAAAGAGGGAAGAAGAGGAGCGCAGAATCGTCGCGGAATCAGAAAAAAAACAAGCAGAAATTCGACTAGAAAAGAAAATAGAGCAATTAAAAATCGTATCGTCGTTGTCTTCTCAGGATCTTGAATCTGTCACAAATTTACACCATCAGATTAATGTTGTTGCAGATAATATTAATGCAATGATAACTCGGTTTTCGAGGGGACTAAGAGTGAGCGAATCTGTTTCGTACAATAAAATCATTAACTTTTTAAATGATATTTCTTTAGAGAATAGCAAGATTCTAAGTTTTTCAAAATTTGGAATAAGGAATATATTTGATGATTTTACGACAAAAGGAGAGTACAACATTGTTGAATTCTTGAAAAATTACATTGATAAGATTGCAAAACAATTTTCGGGAAGTCGCCTAAGCATTGAATTCGCAGATAAATCAAACGGTCCATATAGGACATTTTTTGCTCCTATTGATATCTCTATTATAGTCGATAATATGGTAAGTAATGCAAAGAAGGCGTGCGCAAATAGTTTGAAAATAACAGTAAGTACACAGAATGACGCTTTTCTTTTGTCTTTTGTTTCTAACCGCCCTTTTGGAGAGAGTATTACGAAACTTGATGATGTTTTTGAGCGAGGTTTTTCAACGACAAAAAGTACAGGTGTCGGTCTTTATCATGTTAAAAATATTGTTGACGAAAATTTGTGGTCGATTGAAGCAAAGAGAAGTGAATTTGAAGCTGAATTTTTAATTACGATACGACATGAGGATAAATTATAGAATACTGTGGTTTGAGGATAATAAGAAATCTTACGACACGAAAAAGGGATTCGTTAAAGATATTGTCGAGGAATTTGGGTTTAATTTTGTCGAGCCTCAGAATGAGGTGGATGGGAAAAATATAGACACTCTCGATTATGCCATTTACGACCTAATCATTGCGGACATGAACTTGTCTCGTGATTTGACGGCAATGAAGTTGATGGAGGCTATCCGGAAAAAGGACGTATTTACGGAAGTGCTTTTTTATTCTTCTTCAGGGGAGGATGCTGTGAGAGGAGAGCTCGCTAGATATAAAATAGACGGAGCATATTGTTCTGATCGTGAAAATGATGAGTTTGAATTTAAGGTTAGAGAAGTAATTCGAACCCTAATAAAAAAGACTCAAGATTTAACAAATCTGAGAGGTCTTGTCATGGCAGAGGTTAGTGATCTAGACGTGATGATGGGAGAGATTGTTCAGAGGTATTTGTCCCAAGCAAAAAAAAATCTCGATCGGTTTCATTGTAAAATAACTCGAGATCTTGAAAAATCTCTGAGAAAAAAGCTGAAAAAGGGGAGTATTGATGGTGCTACGTGTAAGAAGGATTGTACTTACGTTTGGAGAAATATGAGTGTAACGGATATTGTATCTTCTTTTGAGTTTGAGTCTTCGAAGAAAGCAAGAGCGGTAAATCTTGTGATTAAAGATCACAACTTCCCTTACACTTCCCAGAGTGGAAATTTTTTTGAAGACTATAGAGCCGAAATTATTGATGTTAGAAATAAGCTTGCTCACTGTAAGAGTGAGATTGTAAATGGAAAAGAAGTTTTGATTGCTAGCGACGGCTCAAAGGAAGAGTTTGGTTTTGATCGCTTTATTAAGATTAGAAGGGATATAAAAAGGTTCAGAGACCTTTTCAAAGAATATGAAACTCTCCTTTGAGGCGAATCTGGAGTATCAGCGGGACGCGGTGCGTGCCGTGGTAGGGTTGTTTGAGGGGCAACCTAAGGGCGATTCTGTTTCCGAGTTCGGTCTTGATGAGGCGGGAACGCTGGCGCTTCCGAATGCTGTCGGGAATCGTTTGGCGATTTCCGACGGTCAGATTTTTGCTAACCTGCGGGAAATTCAAAAAGCGAACGGCGTTCCGGCAGATGCTCCGCTGTGCGGCATGAATTTTTCCGTCGAAATGGAATCGTGTCGCTCACCGTTTGAGTGATTTGACTGACTAAATTTATTGATTCTCTAACACCATGAACGACAAAAAAGGCTATGTTTACATTTTGACGAATCCGAGTTTTCGGGAAGATTGGGTGAAAATCGGAAAAAGTTCCCGTCCGGTCGATGTGCGTTCAAAGGAATTAGATAATACGGCAGTTCCGCTTCCGTTTGAGATTTTTGCGACGCTCAAAACCTCGAAATATCATTTGGTTGAAAAACAAATTCACAAGATGATTGATCGCCTGACGGATTTACGGATTCGGCAAAATCGGGAGTTTTTCAATGTTTCTCCACAGTTGGCATTTGAAATATTAAAAGATGCCGCATCCACGCTTGATGATGCGGAGATTAAACTGTTTTCCGGAGAAGAAGAACCTGAACATGCGCCAAGGCGTCCGCCGTTTAAATTCAGCATGGCGGGCGTTAAGATTGGCGAGAAAGTTACGTTTGTTCCTGCCAAAATAGAAGTAACGGTGGCAAGTGAGAAGCACGTCGAGTACGAGGGACGGCTTTATACGCTGTCGGCGTTTACGGGAACGTTCATGCCGGAGTCCGAGCTAAATTCTTCGGGGGCGTACCAAGGGCCGAAATATTTTACTTACAAAGGAAAAACGCTCAGCGCTCTTCGCCGGGAACGTGAATCCGGCAAATAGCACTTTTTATTCCGGAATGCGGATTTCTTTTCGCATTTCTAAAACAATGGCATCGTACTCGTTTAAGAGCGCGGAAAAATCTTCGTCTGTTCTTGTATGAGATTCATTGAGTCTGCGGAAGAAGTGTGCACATCGCCTTGCTGTCTCCCAATTCCCGTATAAAGAAATGTCGGATAATGTCTCCGAGAGGAGATTTATGATGTTTCCTAAAATTTGTCCGATTTCTGTATTTGTCGCCGCGGGTGTCGATAGCACGGCACTGAGCTGTGGGTTTTTTAGGGATTCCCGATGAAGCGAGTACGCCGATATCAGTTGCGCTTGGAAGACCATAAATTTTTTGTAGGCAGCTTCTCTTTTTTCTCTTAGCGAGCGTTCTTCTGAAATCTTTGTTTGCTCCCGAAGTCTTTTGCCTTCTAAGAAGTAGGTGATGAGGCCTTGTGCGATAACACCAATGACGGTGAAAAAACTCCCGATAGCGATTCCGATGACTGTTTCTTGCATATTTGGTTTAAAAGCGTCGTAGTTCTTTTTGTTTGTTTGATGAAAATTCGTATTCATCTGTAATTTCTTCATTTTTTTGTGGTTAACTATATTTAAATTTTAATGTTAAAAAATATTTTACTCTTGGCGGAGGGAGGGATAGATTTTGAGACATTATGAGTACGCTGAGAAATCTTCGTTTGGAATCCGGTTATACGCAGGAGGCGATTGCGGGGGAAATTGGCGTTTCTAAGCAGACGCTGATCGCTTACGAGAAAAGTCCTGTCAATATTCCGGCGGGAAAGGTGGCGGCGTTGGCGCGGCTTTTTGAAGTCGATTGCGACTGCATCATCAACGATACCGCACCACGTAAATATGCTTATGCCGTGGAGCCGATGCCGGCGGGAACGTCCTCGGAAAAGCAGGAAGTTCGCATTTCGATTCCGCAGGAGAACCTCGAAAAGTTCAAAGAGGTTTTGCTCTACGTTCTGAGTCGTGTGGGCGCGCGCCCGAATGTCGGGCAGACCGTACTTTACAAACTGCTTTATTTCATCGACTTCGATTATTACGAAAAGTTCGAAGAGCAGTTGATCGGCGCCAAATACATCAAAAACACCTTTGGACCGACGCCTGTGGATTTTGCAAAAATCACGCAGGAAATGGAACGCGAGAACGAGCTCTCCGTCGTTAAGGATAAGTATTTTGCGAAGGAGCAGACGAAGTATCTGCCGCATCGTGATGCGGATTTAAGTCAATTTTCGGCGCGGGAACTCGCTCATATTGAAGATTGTCTCCGCAAGTATGCGGGAATGAATGCGCGGGAAATTTCCGATTATTCGCACAAAGACGTACCTTGGATTATTGCGGAAGACCGTGAGCCGATAGACTACGAGAGCGTTTTTTACCGTACGCCGGAAACCTCCGTCCGCCAGTATGACAACGACGAATAACGAATCGACGGGAACGCTGACGTATCGGGAAACGCCGGAATTTCAGCGTGATTTTAAGCGTTTGAAAAAGCGTTTCCGGACGCTTGATGAGGATTTTGCGTTGATGAAAAGGGCTGCGATAGAGCTTTTACATCTCCGAAAAATCGACAATGGGGCTTGTATCGAAATCGAAGGGTTTTGCCCCAAACCCCGCTTGTCTTACAAAGTTGTAAAGTTCGCCTGTAAATCCTTGAAGAACAAGGGCGTGCGTAGCGGGTTGCGCGCGATTTATGTTTTCGATGAATTGGCGGGAACGGTCCACTTTGTTGAAATTTATTACCACGAAAAGGACGGAACGGATTTAGACCGGGAGCGGCTTGCCCGGTTTTTGCAGGGCTTTCCCGCTTAGCCTATCCGTGGTTTCTGCGCGCAGGAAGATCCGGGGAGTTGGGGGGCTACCTTATTCGCGGAAGGTGTAGGCGTGGCAGAGGGCGGCGGCGGCGGCGTCGGATTCGTCGAAGGGAAGGGCTTCGCTGAGGCAGAGGATTTGCTTGGTCATGCCGGCGACTTGGGCTTTGCCGGCGCGTCCGAATCCGACGACGGCCTGCTTGATGCGCAGCGGCGGGTATTCGAAGACGGGCTTGCCGATGACGTTGGCGGCGGCGATTGCCGCTCCGCGTGCGGCGCCGAGTACTTGAGCGACCTTGAAGTTGTTGACGTAAATGGTTTCTTCGAGCGCGACGTGGCGAATCGGATATTCGTGACAGCAGTCCGAGCAGAGTTTGTAGATTTCGCCGAGGCAGTCCGCCAGTGAGAGGGTGGGCTTGAGGCGAAGCGTGCGGGAGAAACACAGCTTCGGTTCCCGGTGTAATGAGAATTCAACGACGGCGAAGCCGCTTCCGCGTAAACTGGGGTCGATACCGAGGACGAAGCCTTCGAAAGGAACGCGCTTGCCGGGGACGATTTCCGTCCGGCTTACGGGAAGACGGTCGATTAGGTTGTTGCGCGGGCTCGGGGCGGTGTCGGGTCGGTTAGTTTTGCCGCCGCCGAGGATTTTTTGCGTCCAAAGATGTCGCGACGAGGGCATTTTAGGAAATGCGTTCCTGCATTTGTCGAATCAGGGCGACGAGGAAATCGGTGTTGCCGCCGATTTTTTTGCAGGCTTCGACGGCGCGTTCGGAAAGGGCGTTGGCGCGTTCCCGGGATTGCTGCATGCCGTGGAAGCGCGGGTAGGTCAGCTTGCGGTTTTCGAGGTCGGCGTGAACCGGTTTGCCCATGGTTTCGGCGTCGCTGGTTTCGTCCAGGATGTCGTCGATAATCTGGAAGGCGATTCCGATGTCGTGGCCGATTTCGCGTGCGATTTTTTGGGCTTCGGGGCCGGCGTTTCCGAGGATGAATCCCATTTCGACGGCGGCGGTGATGAGGGCTGCCGTTTTGTTGGCGTGGATGAAGTCGAGTCGTTCTGCGGAGGCTTCGCCTTGTTCGCCGAGCATGTCTTCGACTTGGCCGCCGATGAGTTGTTCGGAGCCGGCGGCGGTGCCGAGGGTGCGGACGAGGCGTGCGGCGATTTCGGGCTTGTCGGCGTAGGCGATTGTCGGAAGGGTCAGCGCATGCGTGAGCAGGGCGTCTCCGGCGAGCAGGGCGACGGCTTCGTCGAAGACCTTGTGGCAGGTCGGTTTGCCGCGGCGCAAATCGGAGTTGTCCATGCAGGGCAGGTCGTCGTGGATCAGCGAGTAGGTGTGCAGGCATTCGACGGCGACGGCGGCGGGCAGCGGGTCGTTTTCCGAGGGGGCGATATCAAAGGCTGCGAGTAGGAGTACGGGTCGGATGCGTTTGCCGCCGGCTCGGAGGCTGTAGGACATTGCGCGGTGCAGGAGCGCCGGGCGCACGGTTTCGCCAGGGACGTAGCGCTCAAATGCGTTTTCGATGCGTCCGGCGTATTCTTTGATTTTTTCGGAAATCGGCATACATCAATGGAAAAACCGTAAGCGGAGGAACGCGAGAAAATTTTACCTTGAAATGAGGCGCTTTAAATTCGGTGCGGCGGGAAAGCATTTGCCATTTTTTGAAAAAATCGTTGCGATGGACGGACTATGGCAAAAGTAGATTTGGATATTTTACAGCTCGTTCTGACGCGCAATAACGTCGATGCGCGTATGACGGCGAAGATCATTTCCGAGATTCAGGAAGAAATTAAACTCGAGCAAATGGAGAACAAGGAAAACAAAGTTCCTGCGGCGAAGAAGAAATATGTTTTCGTCGCCTGCGATCCGGAAGGCGTTTTGGAGGATCAGGAGCTGACGGGGTATGTCGTGCAGATTCCCGAAGATGAAAGCGAATTCACCGCGACGGAAAAAATTACGATTGCCGCCTACGAATACAATCGCACGCGCAAGGGGCGCCGCAATCCCGTGAAGACGATTGCCGAAGCCTGCGAATTTGTTCCCGCGAAATTCTTCAAAGACCAGAACGTCTGGGTGAAGAACAAAGAAGCGGCTTTCCTGCTTCCGACGGACAATATCATTCCGACGGAAACCAAGCTGAAGCCGTTCGAGTAATCGGACCGTTTCCGCGTTTTACATTGCCGCCGCTTCACTCCGAAGTTGCGGCAATGTGTTTTTTCGGAAACCGGCTAATCCTATTTCCGTGATATGCTTTGCCGGCGTGTTTGAATCCGGTCGGCGTCCCCGGCTCTTTGTTCCGGCAGCCTCCGGCAAGCACGAATCCCAGATTTCTACAAGTATTTTTTGATATTCCGCCGATAAAATTTTTGCGGGATTTTTTGAAATTACAGTTGACGCAACGGCGTTTCACGCCTGTATTTATCTACGTTAACTTCGTTAACACCAAATTAACAACTTACTCCTCATAATTATGAACAAAGGTGAACTCATCGAAAAAGTAAAAGCAACGCTCGGCGGAGATACCTCCAAGGCTGCTGCAGAACGCGCCGTTGAAGCCGTTCTCGAAGCAATCAAGGCCGGAATCAAGACCGACAAGACCGTCCAGATCATTGGCTTCGGTACGTTTGCGGTTGCGACCCGCGCTGCTCGCCAGGGCGTTAACCCGAAGACGGGCGAAAAGATCAAGATCAAGGCTTCGAAGTCGGTTAAATTCAAAGCCGGCTCTGCTCTCAAGGCTGTTGCTGCTAAGGCGAAATAAGCTCCTTGCTTTTTCTTCCATGAGGCCTGCCCGTTTCGGGCAGGCTCTTTTTGTATCCCGATTTTTGCCGCCTCCGGATTTTATTTGAGAACTAAGCTTGCGTGCCGGCCGCTCAGATGCACGATTAGCAGAAAGACACGCATTTGCATTATGTTGTTTAATTTTTTCAGAAAGAAATCATCGGCACCCGCGCCCGACGCACTCGATTTTATCGTCGTCGGGCAGGGGCTGGCGGGAACGTTACTGGCGCTGGAGCTGGAAAAGCGCGGGCGCAAGGTGCTCGTTGTCGATGACGGGTGGAAGACGGCGGCTTCGCAGGTGGCGGCCGGCGTGCTTAATCCGGTGACGGGGATGCGCATCGTCAAAACGCTCGGTGCCGACGATCTCGTTCCTGCGGCAAAGCGCGTTTATGCCGACCTAGCGGCTCGCTTCGGAAAAACGTTTTTCCGCGAAACACCGTTTTATC
Source organism: Candidatus Spyradenecus sp. (assembly GCA_045651925.1). Taxonomy (GTDB): domain Bacteria; phylum Verrucomicrobiota; class Verrucomicrobiia; order Opitutales; family UBA953; genus Spyradosoma. Next base: position 14,085 of record JAZRTJ010000008.1, read on the forward strand.
GTTTTTATACTTCGGAGCACGAACAGGCTGTCAAAGCCAAGCGCGGGCAGGATCCGGACTACGCGGGCTGGCTTTCGGAAGACGTCCCCGCGAATTCCCTCTGCGGCGGCGGGTTGGCGGACAGACTCGGCGGCTTTTTCGTCGAGCGCGCCGGATGGCTCGATATTCCGAGCCTGCTCGAAAGCGCCCGTGCGGCATGGAGTGCCCGCGGCGTTTTGCTCGAAGAAAAATTCGAGTACGCGGATTTGGCGGTGACGCGATCGGGGGTGAAGTGGCGCGGACGCGAGCTCTGCGGCGGAGTCATCTTCTGTGAGGGCTTCCGCGTGCGGGAAAATCCCTGGTTCGGGCATTTGAAATGGCAGCCGGCGAAGGGCGAATTCATCGAAATTGAACTCGCAGGGACGGAAGCTTTCCAAGGACAGATTTTGAAGAGCTCGGTTGCCGCCATCCCGCTCGGCGGAACGCGCTGGCGCGTCGGAACCAATTACGACCGCGAGCATTTGGATACGCAAGCGACGGCGGAGGTTGCGGAGCGCTTGCGTCGTGCGTTTTGCAATACGTTTGCGCCGGCAAAGCATCCGGAGGCGGCGAAAATCGTCGCCCACCGTGCCGGGGTGCGTCCGGCCGTCCAAGGCACGCTTCCGAAGGTCGGCGCACACGAAAGCCACGCCAAGCTTTTCCTCTTCAACGGATTCGGTTCCAAAGGCGTTACCTGGCTTCCGCTTTACGCCGAGCGCTTTGCCGAAAAATTGGCCTCAAGCCGCTAAGCGGAACGGGAGAATAGGCTTGGGACGCGCGGGCATTTCGACGTTACGGGCATTTTTTCGTGAAGCGAAATTATTTGCTTCGCCGGAAGGGCTCGGATAAAATGCGGGCTTTAATTTTACGCTATGGACTATCTTTACGAGTACGCAGTACGTCCTTTAATTTTCCGTCTCTGGAAAGATGCTGAAACCGCTCACGACCGAACGCTTCAGGGCCTGAGCCTGTTCAGCAAGATGAAGCCGCTTCTCGCGCTTTGGGAACGCTTTAACATGCACAACGGCCGCCTGCCGGAGCAGAAACCGATTGAGCTTTTCGGACTGAAGTTCCCGAACATCGTCGGCCTTGCCGCCGGTTTTGACAAGCAGGCCCGCGCTTGGCCCTCGCTCGGCGCTTTCGGTTTCGGGCACGTCGAAATCGGCACGATTACGAACCTGGCTCAAAGCGGCAACGAAAAACCGCGCCTTTTCCGCTATCCGAAATTCGAAGCGGCGGTCAACAGCTTCGGCTTCCCGAACGACGGCGCCGACGAAATCGCCAAGCGCATCGCCAAGGGCCCGAAGAAGGGCAAGCGCGCCTTTCCGCTCGGCATCAATATCGGTAAATCCAAGGTTTGCCCGATTGAGAATGCCGTCGAAGACTATCTCAATTCCTTCCGCAAGCTCGCCGGATTGGCCGACTACATGGCGGTCAACATCAGCTCGCCGAACACGCCGAATCTGCGCGAACTCCACGATAAAAAGCATCTCGTCACGCTTTTGAGCGAGCTCCAGAAGGAAAACCGCGCCTATGCGTTGCGGAACAAGGAAAAGCCCTTGCCGATGCTTTTGAAAATCGCTCCGGACCTGTCCTATGCTCAGGTTGATGACGTGCTCTCCGTTGTCGAAGAAACCGAATTTAACGGGATTATCGCGACAAATACGACGGTTACGCGTCCGGAATTCATGGGCGATGTCGTCACGAAGGGCGGGCTCTCGGGTGCGCCGCTGATGCGCAAGTCGCTCGATATGGTGCGTTACATCGTGCGTGCGACGGACGGCAAATTGCCGGTCATCGGCTCGGGCGGGATTTGCACGGCGGACGACGCCGACCGTTTCCTCGCCGTGGGTGCTTCGCTGATTCAGATTTACACGTCCATGATTTACCGCGGTCCGTTCTTTGCCCGCGAATTGGCCAAGGCTTATGCGTGGCGCCAGACGGAATGGCCGATGAAATAAAATTCCCGTGGGAAACAACGAGAATAAAACAGCTCACCCGGAGGGCGGCGTTCCCGCTCCTTCGGGTGCTTTGCGTTGGGTGATTTATGATTTGGGGCACACCGGATTCACGATGATCGTGATGGCGGTGCTCTTCCCGATTCTCTTCCAGAATTACTGGGCGGAATCGCTTCCGGAACACCTGAAAACCTCGCGCTACGGGCTGACGCTCGGAATCGCGAGTATCTTCGTCGCGCTGATGTCGCCCGTGCTTGCAAGCATCGCCCAATCCGGCGGCCTGCGCACCGTGCTTTTCCGCGTGCTCTGTTCGGTCGGTATCGTTGGGATGGCTCTGCTGAGTTTCATCGATCAGGGCTACTGGCAATGGGCGTCGCTGATCTACATCGTTGCCGCCGTCGGCTTCTTCGGCGCCAATCTGTTTTACGATTCGTTCCTGATCGACGTGACGACGGAGAAAAACCGCCATGCCATCAGCGGCGTTTCCTTTTCCGTCGGCTACATCGGGGGCGTGCTGCTCCTCGCCGCTATCGCCGTTTGGACGCAGCACTGGACCTTGCTCGGCTTTGAATCCGCACCGGATCCGCGTTGGCTTTTCGTGCTCGGTGCCGCCTGGTGGCTCGTTTTTGCCTTGCCGCTGCTTTCCCGCAAACGGACGCATCACGGCGGAAGCTCCGCGTTGGACTGGCGCAAGAGCCTCCGCGATCTCGCAGATACCTGCCTTGCTTTTTGGCGCACGAAAAACGTCCGCTGGTTCATGCTCGCGTATTTTTGTTATATTGACGGCGTGCACACCATTATTACGTCGGCGGTCCGCTACGGAAATGCGCTCGGGTTTTCCCAAGGCGACCTTTTCATGGCGCTTTTTATCGTTCAGGTTTTCGGCGTTCCCTGTGCACTGCTTTTCGGTGTTTTAGGGAAATATTTCGGGGCGCGCCCGGTGCTTTTTGCCGCAATCGCCATTTACGTGGGCGTGGCGTTTTACGGAGCCCTGATGCCGGTGGAGCCGATTTCGCTTCTGAGCTTTGCGGTGTCGCCGATGTTCGTGCTCGCCGCCTTAATCGGGATGGTGCAGGGCGGTGTCCAAGCGCTTTCCCGCTCGTATTTCGCGACGATTATTCCCGCAGGCAGAGAGGTGTCCTTCTTCGGTTTTTATAGCATGATCGGGCGTTGTTCGACGGTGCTCGGGCCGATTCTGCTCAGTGTCATTGCCGTGCTCATGCACCGCGAAGATGCGCCGCTTTATTCGACGCGCGCCGGCATCGCCGGTATTTCCCTCCTGTTCGTCGCCGGAGCAATCTTCCTCGCCTTTGCGAAGCCTAAAGCTTCTGATTAATCGCGAATCGCGGAGTCGCTTTGATGCGGTCTCCGGAATTCACAAAAAAGAACGGAGCCGGTGATTTGTCCGGCTCCGTTCTTTTTATCGGAGAATTGCCTTAATTCGGAATCGGCAATTGCGTCTGTATAAGAGGCGCTTAGTGTACGCCGCGCTTGCTCGTGCGATAGAACTCGACGAGTTTTCGGATGTGCGGGTTGGCCGCGAGTTCCGGATCTTCGAGGATCTTCTCAATCGCTTGCGTGCGGTTCAAATTCTGGTGGTAGATGATGCGGTGGGCGAGGCGGAGTGCCTTGATGTCGTCCGCCGGAAAACCCTTGCGCTGGAGCGCGACCATATTGACCATCTTGGCGCTGACGTTTTCCGTGCCTTCGACAATCATGTACGGCGGAACGTCCTGCACGATGCGGGAGCAGGCCGCGAGCATTGCGTAGTCGCCGATGCGGCAGAACTGGTGAATGCCCGTGCCCCAGCCGAAATTGACGTGGTCGCCGCAAACGACGTGGCCGGCAAATGCCGCCTGCGAGCTCATGACGAGGTGATTGCCGATGATGCAATCGTGCGCGACGTGCGAGTAGGCGAGAATGTTGTTGTCGTTGCCGAGGGTCGTCCATTCGCCTTCCTTCGTGCCGCTGTGTACGGTCACATATTCGCGGAAGACGTTGCGGTCGCCGATTTTCGTGCCGACGCGTCCGCCGTCATGCTTCAGGTCCTGCGTTTTTCCGCCGATAACGGCGAAGGGGAAAACTTCGTTGTTTTCGCCCATAACGGTGTAACCTTCGACGCAGGCGTGGTGGTGGATAATCGTTCCTGCGCCGAGCGTGACTTCGCCGCCGACGTAGGCGTAGGCACCGATTTCGACATTTTCGCCGAGCTGCGCGCCCGGTTCAACAATAGCAGTAGGATGAATCATTCTGGGAAAGATGAGAACTTAAAGGGAAGGTGAGAGACGGAAGCTTAGGGCAAGAGCTTAGAGCAGTATCGGGATATTTTTACCGACTTCTTTAGGCTCTAAGCCCTAATCCTTAAGCTTTCATTAGTATTTCGGAGCCGGTGTCAGCGTGAACATGACGTCTGCGGACGAAACGACTTCGTCTCCGACGCGGCATTCCGCAGAGGCGGCGACAATCTTGTTTCCGCGGTTTTTCGTGATTTTGGCGGAGATGACGACCTGATCGCCCGGCGTGACCGGTTTGCGGAACTTGACTTTGTCGGCGCTCATGAAGAAGCAGACATTGCCTTCGATGCTTGCTTTGGAAAGGAGGAGCAAGCCGGCGACCTGCGCCATGGCTTCGAGCTGGAGGACGCCCGGCATGACGGGATTGCCCGGGAAGTGGCCCTGGAAGAAGGGCTCGTTAATCGTCACGTTCTTCACCGCCGTGATTTCCTGCGCTTCGTGATTGATGTTCAGAACGCGGTCAACGAGTGCGAACGGGTAGCGGTGCGGAACGAGGTTGAGGACCTGGCGGATGTCGAGCGTGGTGGCATCGGGAGCGATGACGAGCTTCGAGGGTTCCGCTTTTTTCTTCGGCGCGAGCATCTGTTCGCGCACCTTCGCCGAGAGCTTGGCGTTGAGGGCGTGGCCGGTGCGGACGGCGATGATGTGAGCCTTAATCGGAGCGCCGATAAGAACGATGTCGCCGACCAAGTCCATGATTTTGTGGCGTACGAATTCGTCCTTAAAGCGGAGCGGTTCTTTGGAAATAATCTTGTCGCCGCGAATGACGATTGCGGAGTCGAGTGAGCCGCCTTGGATCAGGCCGGCCTTCAGCAGCGGTTCGATGTCTTCGTAAATCGTGAAGGTGCGCGCGGGAGAGACCATGGCTTCATAGACTTCCGGCGAGATATCGATGGTCAGGTGCTGGGTGTGCACGCCGCGGTCGTCGGCGGAAGTGCAGGTGATGCGCAGCCCGTCGTGCGGGAGTGCGATGATGGAGCGGTTGCCGTCGGTGACGGAAACGGGTTCCTTGAGTTCAAAGTATTTGCGTTCCTTGTCCTGTTCGACGATGCCGGCTTCCTGGATCAGGAGCACGTAGGGGCGCGCGGAGCCGTCGAGAATCGGCGGTTCGGATTCGTTCAGTTCGACGTAACAATTGTCAATACCCATCCCGTTGAGGGCGGAATTGATGTGTTCGATCGTGTGGAGCTTGATATGATTTTGCTCGACCGTCGTCTGGCGCTGCATTTCCGAGCCGAGAACCAAGTCGGCGACGGGGCGCACTTCGGGTTTTCCATAGAGATCGATTCGGCGGAAAACAATTCCGGTATCAACGGGAGCGGGCTTAATCGTGAGCGTTACGTCCTTGCCGGAGTGAAGCGCTTTTCCGCGAATGGAAGCGTCTTTTTGGATTGTACGTTGTTTCATATGGAAGCTTTGTCTGTTTGGGTTTCGGTTAATATGACAAAAAGTACGTTAAGTGTAAAGAAACGAAGCAGGGCTGCGCCTACAAAAAAACGTTCCCGTAAAGTGTATTTACGGGAACGTCGATAGGCGTTAAATCGCGTCTGCGAATTAGCTGCCGGAAGCGAGAATGGCCGTTGCCGCCATGGCCGCGAGTGCGCAGGCGATGGATTCGCCGCCGACCAAACCGGAGGCGAGAGCAACCGAGTAATTTTCTTCGCTCTTCTTGTGGAGCTTGTTCCAAAGCCAGATGGCGATAGCGCCGATGGCGAAGGACGCCGAGTTGTTGAATGCCGACGGGAGCGTCAGAACAATCCCCATACCCATGGCGGAGGGCATGTACGGGCGCAGCTTCGGAAGCAGGCGGTCGAGGATCGGAAGCGCAATGCCGATAATGGCACCGATGGACATCGCCCAGTAAACCGTCGTCGGAAGCGAGACGGAGGCGTCGTTCAGGAATTCGGCGACGGCCTTCCACATGCGTGCGGGCGGCGCGGCGTAGTTTTCGTCCAGTACCTTGGCGTTCGGGACGAGGAGCGTCCAGATCGGGTAGGCGATAATCGTACCGATGCAGATGGCGAGGAGCTGCGTCCAGAACTGGATGCGCGGCTTCAGGCCGAGGAGATTGCCGAGCTTCATGTCGGTCATGAGGTCGCCGGCAGCACCGCCTGCGGAAGCGGTCACGCCCCCGGTGATGAGGTTCGTGCTGACGTTACCGCGTGCACCGGGCATGACGGAGTAAATGAGCTGGGAGATTTTTCCCATGGCGCCGATCGGATTCGTGTCGGCTTCCCCGCAGGAACGGGCGCAGATCAGACCGAAGGCACCCGCCAGGAAGATGGCGAGCAGACCGAGGTACCAAGCCGTATTGAAGGCAAAGTGGAGCGTGACAATCAAGCCGATTGCGGACGGAATGACGCCGATGACAAACCACTTCATCGGAACTTCGACGTCGGCAACCGGGTCGTGAGCTTCGTCGGTCGGCGTCGAGGACTTCTTCGGGAAAAGACCGGAGAATGCGCGACCGATCGTGCGCCATTGGAACGCCAGAGCCGTGAAGCTCGACATCACCATGATGGCCGTTCCCATCCAGAGGGACCAGTAAACGACGCGGAAACCGCCGAAGGAACCGTCCGGATTGACCGTGGCTTCGATGTTGCGGAAGATGTCCGAACCCGAGGCAACGTGAAGGATGTCCTGCGAAATCAGCCACGGCGCGATAACCCAGTCGAGGGCGATGGCCGTAAAGAACATCGTGAGCGAAACGCGGAGACCGCAGAGCATCCCGGCGCCGATGAGCAATACGGACGCATCGAGGGAAACCCCGGGGAGATTGGCTTCTTCGGAAACGACGGTTTTGACGCCTTTGTCCGTGACAACGGTCGAACCCTGAATGCCGCCCCAGATTTTGAGCGGATTAATCCAATCGGGAAGGTTGATGACTTCCGGAATGAATGCGAGGCGCGTGCAGATATCGGCAATCGCGTTTTTGCCCGTTTCCGCAAAGGCGTTGGCCAGCGTCGGGAGCTGTTTGATGAGGCCGAGGACGGCGGCAAAACCGAGGGAACCGAGCAGGGTGCGCACCTTATTTTTCGTGACGGCGCTTCCGCTCGTCGCGTAGAGGGACTTCAGCGTTTCCGCAGAGGCGATGGCGCTCGGGAAGCGGAGGCGTTCCTGATTGATGAGCGCACGCTTCATCGGAACGGCGAGGCAGGTACCGAGCAGGGCTGCGAAAAACAGCGTCGGCACCATCTTGTACCACGGCGCGGGACCGATGGCTTCCGGAGCGAGCCCGGAGTTGCTGAGTTCCAGGAGCATCAAAGCCCCGAAGGCGGAAACAACGGTGTGCGTCGTCGTCATACCCGTCACGGAAGCGACGGAAGAGGTCGCGGCATTTTCCAAAATGCCCATCGGCTTGATGCGTCCGCCGGAGATGGAGCGCATGAAATTGAATACGACGAAGGAGAGGATGACGGCGACGAGGGCAATCCCGAAGCCCCATCCGATCTTCAGCGAGGTGTACATGCTGGAGGCACAGGCGAGAATCCCGATGAGACCGCCGAAGATGGCGCCGCGAACGGTCAGCTGGGGTTCTTTGTCCGCACGGTAGATGTGCTTACGCCAGTAGGCGTCGCGCTGTTCCGACGGGATCCTGTCCAAAGCGAATACGGAGGTGTCGACTTCCGGTTCGGTAGGGTTAGTAGTTTCTTCTTTGCTCATAAGCGGTCCACTATGGCAGTTTTGCTTCGCGGTTGCAATGAAGAACTAATATGCTCACGCACAGCTTGCGCTTCGCAATTCCGAATCCCGAATTCCGAGTTCCGAATGATTACTTTGGGGGTGTTAAGGAGGACGTATCAGGCATCGTCTCACAGTGAGATGCTTGTCGTTAGGCACAGTCCTAAAGCCAGTTGTTGAATTGGCTAAACAGAAATCATTCGGAATTTGGAATTCGCAATTGCGAGCCGCACACGCCGCCGGCGTCGGCTCGATGCTAGCGAGCTTCGCTGCAGGCGCTTGCGATGGCGTCCCGTTCTTCGCCGGAGAAGTCCGGGGAGCGGAGGGCCTTCAGGTTTTCCGTGAGTTGTTCCGGCGAGCCGGCGCCGAGCAACACGCTTGTCACCCGGGGATTTTTCAGCAGCCAGGCGATGGCCATACGGGCGAGCGATTCGCCGCGGGCACGGGCGATGGCGTTGAGTCGGCGGGCGGCTTCCACTTTCGCTTCGGTGACCTGTTCGCGTTGGAGAAATCCGCTCGCCTTCGCGGCCCGGGAATTTTCCGGAATCCCGTTCAGGTATTTGTCGGTGAGCAGTCCCTGTGCGAGCGGCGAAAACGCGATAAACCCGGCGCCGTTCGCTTCGGCGGTCGCGAGCTTTTCGGCTTCGACGCCCCGTTCGAAGAGGCTGTAGCGGTCTTGAAAAATAAGGCAGGGTGTTTTGTTTTCCCGTAAAATTTCGCAGGCAATCCTGGCCTGTTCCGGCGGGAACTTCGAGAGTCCGACATAGAGCGCTTTCCCCGCGTGCACGAGCGCGGAAAGAGCATTGGCCGTTTCTTCGACCGGAGTGATACCATCGTAGCGGTGAGCGTAGAAAATATCGAAATATTCCAGTCCGGTGCGGCGCAGGCTTTGGTCGCAACTGGCAATAAGGCTTTTGCGGGACGTGCCGTCGCCGTAGGGACCGTCCCACATGCGGTGACCGGCCTTGGAGGAGACGATGATTTCGTCGCGTTTGCCGGCGAGGGGGCCGCGTAGCATTTTCCCGAAGTTTTCCTCGGCGGAACCGGGCGGCGGGCCGTAGTTGTTGGCGAGGTCAAAATGCGTGATTCCGTGCTCGAAAGCCGTGAGCAAGGTTTTTTCGGCGACGGCGAAATCATCGACGTGCCCGAAGTTGTGCCAGAGCCCCAGCGAAATTTTCGGCAGATAGAGCCCGCTCTTGCCGCAGAGCGTGTAAGGAGTGTTCGGAATCGTTTCCATAAAAAACATTGTTTGCTTCTGCGGGAATTATCGCAAGCGGCATTTTCGATTTGCAGGCGGGCGACGGCGGTAGTTTTATTAGTTAATATGAAAAAATCACTGGAAAACATGCCGGGAATGGCACACCAACTCACTTGGGAAAAAATCGATCCCGCTTACATCGAAAAGGTCGTTTGCCTCGCACGTGACGAAGATACGGCCGGAGAAGGGCTGATTGCTCCGATGCGCCCCGCCCGCGCCGGTGACCCGACGACCGAAGTGTCCGCCCCGCGCGGGAAAGTCGCCGAAGCCGACCTCGTTGCCCGCAAACCCTGCACGCTTTCGGGCCTGAGCATGCTCGCCGCGATTTTGAAAATTTACGGCGGCAACGCGACTGCGGAACTGCACGCCAAGGACGGCGACAGCGTTCCCGCAGGCACCGTCGTGGCGACCATTCGCGGCGATGCGTCCGAAATGCTGATGGCAGAACGCATCATGCTGAACTTCCTCCAGCGCATGAGCGGCATCGCAACGCAGACCGCCCGCTATGTCGCCGCTCTCGGCGACACGAAGACGCGCCTCCTCGATACGCGCAAAACGACTCCCTGCCACCGCGTGCTCGACAAATATGCCGTCGCTTGCGGCGGTGGCTGGAATCACCGCCTCGGCTTGTACGATCAGCTCATGCTCAAGGACAACCACTTGGCCGCCGACGATGCTACGGCCGGTGCCGCGCTTGCCAATCTCGTGAGCCGCGCCCGCGCCGAACGCCCGGACCTCCCCTGCGAAGTCGAAGTGGACCGCCTCGAACAGATTCCGCCGGTTCTCGAAGCAGGCGCCGACATCATTCTTCTCGATAATTTCTCCGTTGAAGATCTCCGCAAGGCCGTCGAACTCATCGGCGATGCCGCGTGGACGGAAATCAGCGGCGGCGTTTCGCTCGAAAGCCTGCCCGTGCTCGGCACCGTCGGAGCCGACTTCGTCTCCTGCGGCGCGCTCACGCACAACGTCCCCTGGATTGATATCGGGCTGGACTGGAAATAGGCCGAATAAGCGCCAAGCCTCAAGCATCGAGCATCAAGCTTCTGAGTGAGGTTAGAGGTAAAGATTAAGGATTAGAGATTAAAGATTAGGCCGCAAAAATATACGCCTCTTTAAGCTCTAATCTTTAAGCTTTAATCTCTGAATTTCCGCTTTCTATGAATTTAAGCTTCAAAGTGTTTTTGAGTTTCGGGCTTTCCTGCTTTTGGGCGGCGGCGCTTCCGGCGGCTCCCGAGACGGGCTCCGAAGAGCGCTTTCTGGTGCGCGACGGCGTTTTCTGCGGCGAAATTTTCGTAGCGGACGATTGTTCGATGGACGAACTCGTCGCCGCGCAGGACTTGGCGCAGTGGATCGCAAAGGTCGGCGGAACGGGCGAAATCCATGTCCGCTTGGAAAGCTTTTCGGATTCGGAAACACAGAGCGGTATTTTCGTCGGCAAGACCCGGGCGGCCGCGCAGGAAGGCATCGATCCGTCCCATCTCGGCCCCGAGGCATTTACCATTCGCTCGAAGGGCAAGCGCCTCTTTCTCGTCGGTGCCGGCGGGATGGCGACGCGTCATGCGGCGGCGAAGTTGCTCAATCGGGACTTCGGCGTAGAATTTGTTTTTTCGGGCGAAAACGGCGCGGAGTGGAGTCCGAAGGCGCAGGTGGCGTTCCCCGCCGACAGGAGTTATGCGCGCGCCTGGACTTGGCGCAGTATCGCCGTGCGCGGCGAAGAGCATGCGGCGTGGGCCGCGCATTTGGGCTTCGGGACGCGTCCGCAGGTCTCGCACAATCTCTATACGATTTTTACGCCCGAACTTTATAAAGAACATCCGGAATTGGCGCCGAAATCCTTCGGGAAAGTCGATGCCAAGCGCCGCGGCGGTTTTGCGCCTCAGGCAAATCTGGCGAATCCGCTGGCGACAAGCGTTGCGCTTGAGGCGGCCAAAGGCTATTTCGAAGAGAATGCCGACGCTGCGATGTTTTCCGTTGGGATTAACGATTGTTTCTCCTGGGACGAATCCGAGGAGTCGGCGGCGCTTTACGGAGAGGGCCCCATGCGTTGGTTCCGCAATCTGCCGAACCGTTCGGACTACTTTTGGGGCTTTGCCGAGCGCGTGGCGCAGGCATTGGCACAGACGGAATACGCCGACAAAAAAATCTCCGCCATCGCGTATTTGGATTGCACGGACGCGCCGAGCTTCCCGCTTTCGGAAAACGTTTTCCCCGTGGTCTGCGCGGATCGTTCGCTTTGGGTGTTTCCGGATTTCGCCGAAGAAGACCGCGCGCTGATGCAGCGCTGGGGCGACTCGGGCGTCGAAGCTTGGGGTATTTACGATTACTACTACGGCAATCCTTTCTTCTTCCCGCGCCTCTTTTTTAAGGCTCAGGCGGATTCCCTGCGTTGTGCTTACGACAACGGCGCCCGCCTGTTTTACGCCGAAATTTTTCCGCAAGTGCCTTTCGATGCACCGAAAATCTGGCTGCTTTCCCGCCTCCTCGAAAATCCGAAAGCCGATGCGGAATCGGAACTGAAACGCTTTTGCGGCATCGCCTACGGAAAAGCCGCGCGCCACATGTACGACTTTTTCAAACGCTGCGAAAAAGACTGGCGGGAGCAGGGCGGACAGTGCCGTTGGATTAAGGCTTGGCGCAACGAAAACTCGGCGCACCTTTTCCGCATCGGGCCCGAGTGCATCGGGCTGATCGACGAGGCGCGTGCGCTTTTTCCGAAAACGCCGAGCGATGCGCGGGAACGCCGTATCGTGGCGCGCTTGGAGCAGACACGCCTTTACCTCGAACGCGCAGAAAAATTCGCCGCGTCCTTCCGCGCTTGCGAGCATTTGGAACGCGCTTCGCAGGATTTGGACAAACCCGAAAATTTGGCGGCGGTGCTTGATTCGCCGGCATGGATTTTTGAGACGATTTACGACGATGCCCAATGGCTCGAAAAATATCCCGACGACGGATTTTCTCCCTGCGAAATGGGGCGCAGCGATCCGCGGGCGACGGCCTGGTTGCGCCTCGTCGAAGCCCTGCGCGGGAAGCCACCGTCGCCGGAGCGCCTCGCCGCCGAAACCCGTTTGAAGGAAATTCTGGAAGCGTTGCCGTCTTCCGACGATGCAAGCGCGTTTCGGAAACTGGTTCCCGCCGTTTGCGGGATACCGGTTTTCAAAGAGGATTTCGAACCGCGCACCGTGCGTCGCTCCGAAGACGGTGAAATCGCCTTGCAGTCCCGCTTCGTTGCGCTCGACCAAGACGGCTGGCGTGCGGGCAAGACCGTTGCGGCGCCCGAGTCGCTGCGCTTACTCGTCGGCCCGGCGGAAAATCTTTTTTGCGGAGAAATCAGCGAAACGCCTTTCGGCAAAGGCGCGATGAAGATCGCCGGCGGCTGCGAATCGGCGGAAGTGTCGCGCCGCCTTCCCGTCAAAGCGGGGCAAGGTATCGCCGCGAGCGTGCGTGCGCGCGGGAAGATTTCCGTGGGCGCGTCGGCGGGTTTCGTTCTTGCGTGGCGCGATGCGCGCGGGAAATATCTCGGCGAACGCAAAAGCGTCGGACTCTCCTGCGGCGAAACGGCGGATTGGGAACGCTTCGTCGTTGCCGGCATGGCTCCGGAAGGGGCCGCCTACTGTGAAATTTGCTTTGGCGGCGGCCTGTTCGGCCCCGACGACTACGTCTGCTTCGACGAACTGGAAGCGTTTAGCTTCTAAGCGCCGGAGGTGCGCATAAAGGGAAAGCTGATAACTGATACCTGATAGGTATTTTTAGTGGATAATGAATAGTGGATGTATCCTTCGGCACCTCAAAGCTAACGACAGTATTCGCTATTCGTAATTGCCTCTTCGATGCCTCCGTCGGCATCTTCACCTATCCGTTATCAGTTCTCCCTTTCACGCTAAGCATTCGGAATTCGGGGTTCGCTATTCGTAATTGTCTCTTCGATGCCGCCGTCGGTATCTTCACCTATCCGTTATCAGCTATCAGTTTTCCCTTTCACGGTAGGCATTCGCTATTCGCAATTGCCTCTTCGATGCCTCCGCCGGCATCTTCACCTATCCGTTATCAGCTATCAGTTCTCCCTTTATGTGCTTCCGGCATCGATGCTTGGCGCTCTTTATTGCGCGAACGGAAAGAAAATCGGGATGAAGAGAACACCGATGATGAGGACGATGATCGAGAAGGGGACGCCGATTTTTACGAAGTCAAAAAACTTGTAATTGCCGGGTTCGAGGACGAGCGTGTTTACCGGCGAGGAAATCGGTGTCATAAACGCCGTGGAGGCCGCAATCGCAATTCCGATGGCAAAGGGATAGGGCGACACCTCGAGCGTTTGGGCGATACTGACGGCGAGCGGCGCGAGCAGAACCGCCGTTACCGTGTTGGACATGAAGAGGCCGATGACCATCGTAAATGCCATCAGCAGGCCGAGGATGAGGCGCGGCGAGCCGTCTCCGAAGAAAGTCATCAAAGTATCGACGGCGTGTTCGACTCCGCCGGTCTTTTCGAGTGCCGTCGCAAACGGAATCATGCCGATGATGAGAATCAGGCTCGACCAGTTGATACAGCGGTATGCCCGGTCGATATCGATGCAACGGGAGAAAATGAGAATCATGCAGGCAATCAGCGCGGCCAGCACGCTCGGGATGCTCGTGAAAATCATCAGCCCGACCATGACTGCCACGCTCAGTAGCGCGTAGGGAGCTCCGCCCGGTGCTGCAATGGCGCCCGCGTATTCGGCGGGAAGATTCAGGATGATGAAATGGCGTGTGTGCTTTTGGAGTGTCGGGATTTCCTTCCACGGTCCGCCGATCAGCAGGGTATCGCCGACTTTCAGCGTTTCGCGGATGATTTCCGATTGCGGGAGGGCGGCGTTGTTGCGGCGGATCCCGAAAACGCTCATGCGGTATTTTTCGCGGAAATTCGCCTCGGCAAGCGTCTTGCCTTCGAGCGTCGAACCCGGCATGACGGAGACTTCGACAAAGCCGAATTCGCGTTCCGCCTTCGTGAAGTGGCGGCTGTCGAGCGGATGGCATTCCAAGCGGAGTTTTTCGGAAACGAACTCAATTTCGCCCGGGCGCGGCTCGTGCAGAAAATCAATCAGCAACGCATCGCCTTCCCGCAGCTCCGTATCCGCTACGGGATTGATCAGGCTGCGCTTGCCGAGACGCTGCTCCCGGCGTTCGATACAAACGATGCTGGCACCGTAGTCCGAACGCAGCGGGCATTCGCGGATCTTTTTTCCGTGCAACGGCGAATTGCGCGTGATGACAAAAACGGCGTCGCGCCAGGTAACCCGGTAGCGTTCGCCGAGCTCCGCAAAGTTCGTCGTGCGCTCGTCACGGGACGTTTTTTTCTTGTTGGCGTCATCATCCTTGCCGAGGAATTTGCGGACGTAGAGCATGTAACCCACACCTGCGGCGAGCACGATCAGGCCAATCGGCGTAAAGGCGAAAAAGCCGAGGCTCGGGTAGTTTTCGCGAGTCAAAATGGCATTGACCACCATGTTCGGCGGCGTGGCGACGAGCGACATCATCCCGCTGATCAGACCGGCAAAACTCAGCGGCATCATCAGCTTCGCGGGCGCAATTTTCATGCGCGACGAAATCCCGAGGACAATCGGGATGAAGAGCGCAACGATGCCCGTCGAACTCATCACCGAACCGATGAGCGCCACCGCCACCATCAGAAAGATAATCAGCTTTGTCGGATTGTTGCGCGATTTTTTCAGAATCCAAATCCCGACATCCGTCGAAATCCCTGTGCGGATCAGGCCCTCGCCGACGACGAACATCAGCGCAATCAAAATGACGCTCGGATCGCTGAAGCCGCTGAGTGCCTCCTTGATGTCGATAATCCCCAAGAGCGGAAGCGACATCAGCGCGAGCAGGGCGACGATGTCCATGCGCGGCTTGTTTAGCACAAAAAAGACGACGCAAATGCCTAAAAGAACGAGCGAGAGAATCAGATCCGGACTCATGAATGATTGCTTTCGAAAAAACTAAACGGCGGAAAATTTTACAGCGGGCACTCGGTTTCGATAAATTCCCAAGGAAGCGAAAATTTTTCGGCGACCTCCGCGGCGAGCGCGCAAATACCGAATTTCTCCGTGGCATAGTGACCGCAGGGATAAAGATTGAAGCCGCCTTCCTGCGCCGCCGTGAAATATTCCTGCTTCAGCTCGCCGCAAACCAGCGTGTCGCAGCCAAGCGACTGCAGGGCCGGCACCGCCGTATTCCCGCTTCCGCAGAGCAGGGCGATTTTTCCCGGCGTCTCCGGACCGAATTCGATGGCCTTGAAGCTCTTCGGGAAAAGCGCTTCGAGCTTGGCACGCAGCACCGCACGCGGCATGCCTTCGCAAATCGCGGCAAAAGTATTGCCCTCGTATTCCAAGCCCCAGTCGAGAATATTGACGCCGAGCTCCCGTGCCAAAATCGCGTTGTTGCCGATCTCGCGGTGCGCATCCAAGGGCAAATGCGAGGAATAAACCGCCAAGTCCGCATCGAAAAGCGTCTTGAACTTGCGGTAAATCGAACTCGTCACCGGATGCTGCGCATGCCAGAACATGCCGTGGTGCACCAGCAAAAGATCGACTCCGCGCCGCGCCGCCTCTTCAAACACGAGCGACGACGCATCGACCGCCGCCGCAATCTTGCGGACCTCGCCGCTGTTCTCAAATTGAAGTCCGTTGTTTGCACCCGGGAAATCCCGAAAACCGATGCGGCGGGTGCGTGCGTCGCAGTACGCGACAATGTCCGAAAGTGTTGCCATATGCACGCAATCCTACCGAGGCGTGCCGCGAGCTTAAAGCACAAACATGTCCAGGGGAAAGATTAGAGATTAAAGGATAAAGATTAAAGAAAAAGGGATAGCGGATAACTGATAACGGATAGGGTTCTTTGTAGGAAAGATTAAAGCTTAATGCTTAGAGCTTAAAGATAAGCCTGGCCAGAGGTAATCTTGATGCTCGATTCTTGTCGCTTTTTTCGCCGCCGCAGGCGTCTTCACTTATCCGTTATCAACTATCAGTTTTCCCTTCTTTCTTCGCCGCAGGCGTTCGCTTGATGCTTTGTGCTTATTTCTGCGGCGCAACGTTTTACAATGCTTTTTCTTCGAAATTTCCCTAAAAGGCAGGAATTTCGCCTCTTCAAACACGCTTTTTGTGGCAAAAAATTCACTAATTCTCTTCTCACGATTATACAATGAAATCTCCGCTATCCCTTTATTTATGCGGAATTAACTACAACTCTTGAATCCCTACTTTCCCTATATGAAAACATTTGTGTAAAATAATGCTTGAAAATTTCGGGGGGGGGGGGGGTAATTTATGCAGAACTTATTTTTTCTTATGCTACACATGAAAACAACAGTTAAATTCTTATTCTCAACGCTCGTCGCGGCCGCCGCGATGACCTCCACCGCGTGGGCAGAAGGCACGGCAGGCAAAATCGCGATTGGAGAGGTCGAGTATGATTCGTTTCAAGAAGTTATTGATGTTGTAACGAGTTCTGAGTCGATTTCCTCCGTTAAGTTGCAAGGGGACATTACGGAAGTCCTTGCGAGCGACAAGGAGTTTATCATTAATGGCGACCTTACGATTACTGCGGATTCTGCTTCCAAGATCAGTCTCTCTAACTCCGGAACGAATTATGATCTGATTCTCAACGGGAACAGTAGCAATGATGTAAGAGAAAAGCTTACGATTGATGAAAATGTTGCGCTTGAAGTTGCGGATCGTATCGTTTGGGCTGGCTACTATGGTAACAACGTCGATATTCAGGTGGATGGAGCTCTCAGAGGCGTGCAGCTCTGGATTGGCGCGGATGTAACTGTCGGCAATACCGGTAAGCTTGAATCCTTCGGTGAGGCTTTTGTGCTTCGTCGAGGGGCGACAGTTGATGTTGAGGGCAAGGCTGCGCAGGGAGCTTCGGAAACAGAACGAACCTGTCAAATTAGAGCAAATTATTTCAATCTACTCTCTGGATATGTCAACGTGAAGAACACGCTTGTTGAGGGAGGTGCCTTGTGGATTGCCAACACCGGATCTTATACGAATGAAGGCAGTGTTTGGATTTCTATGGATAATACGGTTTGGAAATCTACCGGAAATCTTAAGATGAATACGGATGCGACGGCTCTCATTGAGGTTGATAATGGAAGCGTGCTTACCGTTGGTCTTCATGATGGACAAGGAAGTTCTATTGGTAAAAATTCCGATCTTTGGATCTCAGACGCTTCTATTCTCAATACTAATAAAATCACAGTTGAAGGTTGTGTCGATTTGTATGATGCAACTTGGAATGCAGTAGGAACAGTCACCAACAATGCAGTGATTGATGTTCGGCAAGGTTCGTTGTTGAATGCAAGTCAGACATCGATTGTTAACAATGCTTCTGGGGTTATTACGGTTGAAAGTTCCACGCTCCGTGCAGGTAGCTTTGTCAATAACGGGACGGTCTACGTGGAGGGAGATGGCGTTACCTCGTGGGATAGCAATGTTACCGGAACCGGTGCGATTTATGTCGGTTGGGATCATATCACTGGAAAGGATAATCTCGGATCCACGCTGAAAATTGTCGGTGACAAATCTATTAGCGGATCGAAGTTCTATGTTGATGACGGCGCTGTTTTGAAGATTGAAGAAGGCAACTCGCTTTCGTTCTCTGCGACTTCCGGTGGGGATAATTACAAGTTCCTCGTTGTTGGCGGAAACTTGGATGTTGCCGGGGACTTGACTGTCGATGGTTGCAGCATTCGCTTTAGCCGTGCTAAGAGCACGAAAATCAGCGGAACCGCGAATTTTGACGGTCAAACCTGTGTCTACGGCTCTAACGTCACCGTTACCGGAGAGCTGAATATTACCCATGGTGAGAACATGGCCGACAGCTTGATTATCGGCTATTCGAATGCCAGCGCTATCGGCAACATTGATACGACGGCGAACTTGGTTGTTTCCGGCGCGAATGCGAAGGTTACTGTTAACGGCGGAGCATGGAAGCCGGCTGCTGTTACCAAAATTTAT
Organism: Candidatus Spyradenecus sp.; assembly: GCA_045651925.1. Classification (GTDB taxonomy): domain Bacteria; phylum Verrucomicrobiota; class Verrucomicrobiia; order Opitutales; family UBA953; genus Spyradosoma. The sequence continues at coordinate 32,295 of JAZRTJ010000008.1, forward strand.
ACGGATGAAAACGGTAAGCTCGGCTCTTTGATTGTAGAAGCCGGCGCGACCTTTGAAACGGATGGAAGCGTTGAAAACGGCGGCATTGTTAAAATTGACAACGACGGAAGCTCTTTCTCTGCAGCCGGTACGATTGTCAACAACTACTACTTATTGGTACAAAATGGAGCCTGCCTGAGCGCCGGTAAGATTGTCAATAACAACTCGTTTGATATTTACAATAGCACTCTCGAAAATCAGACGGTTTCCGGTAGCGGCTACGTTTACGCAGAAAACGCGTTGCTCAACAATATCAGCGTCAGTGGCAATACCGTTTACATGATGGGCACCAACGTCAACGGCGGTACTTTCGCCACGGTTTACAACGGCTATGGTGTTGTTAATGGTGAATGGCAGACGGCTGGAGATACGGAATCCGTAATTTCGGGCAATGTCGTTGCCGGCAGCTGGTACGATTATGGTAAGACGACGGTTGCTTCGGGCGCTACGGTTACGGCGACCAATTTCTACGCTCAAGGAACGAATGGCGCTACGATCGACGGTACGGTTGAAGTCTCCGGAATCTTCCGCGGCTACAACGGCACGATTAGCGAAAGCGGTAAGGTTGTCGCCGGCACGGCCGTTCACCTCTATGGCAACACGATCAACCAACGTGAGTACAATATCAAGGGCGAGCTCATCGCTTCCAACGATGGCAATCATGCCTCGGTCTTCGAAGTCGGCTCTGCATACGTAAAACAGTACTACGGAGACAACGGGGAGTATTGGAGCATCGGCGGTGCCAACACCGTGGTTAATGTTTCCGGCTCCGTTACGCTCAAGGCCGGCGAGTATGGCGCAGCTAACGCACGCGTCAATGTGGACGAAGAAGGCTACAAGGCGACCCTGAACATCACGGACGGTGGCTCTGTCGTTGTGGAAGGCACGCTCACCAACAATGGTTTCATCAATGTTGACGGCGGAACGCTCACGGCGGTTACGATTGTCAATAACGGCTCGATTACGCTGAACAATGCGACCTTCAACGTGACGAATCTCACGGGAACGGGTACGCTGACGATGTTGGGCAAATCGGAGGTCAAGGATGAATCGGGATCTGCCGGTGTTGAAGTCGAGTCCATCGTGGTTAAGACGGAAAGCAACGCGGTTGCACTTTCGTCGTCGGTGAATACGATCGTGTTCGGCGGAGTTCAGGAAGTTACGGAAACTGCGAATACGGAAATCACGACGCTCGCTGCTAACGAAAGTGTTGTAATCGCATGGCACTTCGATGTCTCGGGCATCGAATCCGGAGAATCGGTTACGATCGAAACGACGATCAAGACCGGTTTGAATGACAGCGAAATCAAGATCTTCCACAAGGGAGACGAAGTCGGCGCTGAGTGGACTGAGGCCGACGTCAGCGACGTCAACTACGATGCGACAACGGGTAAGCTCTCGTTCAAGGCGAATTCGTTCTCGTCGTACGCCGTTGCGGTTCCGGAACCGTCGATGTTCGGTCTGTTCGCGGGCTTGGGCGCGCTTCTGCTCGTCGGCACGCGTCGCCGCCGTCGCTAATAAAAGCTTAGAGCTTAAAGAAGAGCGTTCCCGCAGGGTGACTTGCGGGAACGCTTTTTTGTGCGAGGATTGTGTGTTCCGTTCCATTGCGCCGCAGGTGTGTCAGGGAAGCATCAGCATTGTTTAGCGGCGCATGGATCCGGGGGCTCGTCCGCGGGTTTCGGCTTTGCCTGCACCTGCGGTTATCCTATGTGGTGCACCTCCGGCGCACAGGCTCGAAGAGCCAATTGCGAATAGCGAATTCCGAATTCCGAATGCTTAGCGTGAAAGGGAGAACTGATAGCTGATAACGGATAAGTGAAGACGCCTGCGACGGTGGAGGAGGCGCCAAGCATCAAAGGTCGGGCGTCAAGCGAGCGCCTGCAGCTTCTTTATTTTGCAGAGTGTTACCTATGGCTGATTTCGCCCTATTAGTGATTGAGATTTCGGAGAGTGATTCTGCCAAGGCCCACTATAGAATTCGCGAATGGTAATCATTCGGAATTCGGAATTCGGGATTCGGAATTATTGAGCGCCATGGCGCTCAATTGCCCTTGTTATTGGCGAGTCGGGTTCGCATAATAGGGCGGTATGAGCAAAATCAGGTCGATGACAGGGTACGGGCGGTCGAGTTTTTCCGTCGGTAATTCGGATTTTACGGTTGAGGTGGCGTCGGTGAATCAGCGCGGTTTGGCGGTTTCGGTTGCGGCGCCTGCGGATTGGATGCCGGATGCGGAGCGTGTGGTGGTGGCGTTGGTGCGCGAGCATGCGGCGCGCGGCAAGGTTTCCGTGGCGGTGCGTTATGCGGCGGCCTCGGGGGTGTCGAGTTTCAGCTGGGATGCGGCGGCTCTGGAGGAGAGCGTCCAAAAGCTTGAAAAGAATGCGGCGTCGCTCCGCGAGCGCGGGCTGATGCCGGGCGGCTTTGAGCTCAGCAGCGAAATGCTTTTGCGTTTGGCGGAATTGCACCGCACGAGTGCGGGGGCTTTGCCGGGCTTCGAGGATGTGGTTGCGGCTTTGACGGCAGGCGTGTGTGAGGCGCTCGAAAAATTTGTCGCGATGCGGAGTCGGGAAGGGGAGGCTCTCGAAAAGGATTTCCGCCTGCGTCTGGGACGTTTGCGCGATTGGGCGGCGAAGATTCGCGAGGCTTCGGTCGACACCGTGGAAGCGCATCGCAATGCCTTGCGGGCGCGCCTGACGACGCTCGGTCTGGAAATTGATTTGGACGATCCGCGTTTTCTCAAGGAAATGGCGCTTTTTGCCGACCGCTGCGATATTGCGGAAGAACTGACGCGCCTCGACAGCCATTTTGCTCAATTTGAAGCCTGTCTCGGCGAAGCGGAATGCGGTCGGAAGCTCGATTTCATTTGCCAGGAAATTCTCCGCGAGTTCAATACCATCGGCAGCAAGGCGAACAATGCGGCGATTACGCGTTGCGTTGTCGAAGCCAAGAACGAGCAGGAACGCTTGCGTGAGCAGGTGCAGAACGTCGAATAAATTTTATTTCTCCCCGAAACTTAATTCCTATGTTTTCCCCAATGCGAATTCCCCTCATTGCAATCTCTACTGTTTTTGTCGCCATAGCGGCGATCCCGTTGTCGGCCGCAAGTGCCTGGACGGACGGCGTATCCGAAAAGGGCGGTTGGTTCGACATCAACAAGCGGTGGACGACGGATAAATTCCACTGCTGGGCGGCATCGGCGGCCAATATCATCGCGTGGCGGCAGGCTAAGATCGACAAGGAAACGATTCCTGCCGGCGTGCCGCAGAGTCCGGATGCGATTTTTGCTGCGCTCAGCAATGCCTTTATCGACAGTGGACGCGGCTCGGACATCGCTTGGAAATGGTATTTCGGCGGTTGCGACTTGGTGGAATTTAATTATGCACGGGACTTTCGGAATCCCGCGACGGCGCGTACGAGCGGGCGTTTTTGGCAGGACCGCATCCTGAAGACCTACGGCTGGGCCAAGCCGAGGGAGGGTTTGCCGGCGTACATTACCCACGGGCCCGCCGTCGATGTGTCTCCGGACCAATGTTATGCCGACTCGCTGGCGGAAACTTTCGTGCGGCTTTTCCGCGAAGGCTGCGGCGTGACGCTCGACCTCAGTCCCGGCGGCATTTTCCCGCAGGGCCACGCAATCACGCTTTGGGGAATCGATTACGAAGGCAAACGCATTAAGGCGGTTTATATCACCGATTCCGACGACCGGGTGACCGCGCTGAAGCGATACGAGGTCGCTTACGTGACGACGCAAGAACGTGCCGGCGACGGCAAGGCGGGCGGCTCGCCGATTACGACTTGGAACAAGACGACGATACGCCTTCTGAACTACTGCGGCAGCAATCAGTACGGGATCCAGAGCTGGGCGGCCTTGCGCCTGAAGCTTGAATGATTTTTGTTTCGCCGGACGCCAAATAAGCGGTTTCGAGATTGCGAATGGCGGTCGGGAGTGGGAAAATGCCGCATCATGTCGAAAATTAAAGTCGGAATTGTCGGAGCTTCCGGTTACGCCGGAGAAGAACTCGTGCGCCTGTTGTCGCGCCACCCGAATGCAGAGCTTGCCTGCGTGTGTTCGCGATCGCTTGCGGGCACGCCTTTGGCGGAAGTGATGCCGCAGTTTCGGGAAATGATTCCCGCGGGGCTGAGTTTTATTTTGGCGGACCCGCAGGCGATTTGCGCCGAGCCGATTGACGTGTGGTTCCTCGCGCTCCCGCACGGCGTTGCGGCGGAATACGCGCGTCCGCTCGTTGCGGCGGGCAAACGCGTTTTCGACCTTTCGGCGGACTTCCGTTTAAATTCTCCGGAAATTTACGAAGAGTATTACGGCAAGCCGCATCCGGATGTTGAGCTTTTGAAAAAATCGCCGTACGTCGTTCCCGAGCTCGCTCAGGACGATGCGTGGAAGACGGCTTCGCTGGTGGCCTGTCCGGGCTGTTATCCGACGAGCATTCAGATTCCGCTGATTCCGCTGTTGCGCGCGGGCGTCATCAAGCCGGCGGCGGGGCGTTGCCTCATCAATTCCTATTCCGGCGTTTCCGGAGCGGGCAAGAAGGCGGATTTGGCCTATGCGTACTGCGAGCGTGACGAATCGGCGAAGGCTTACGGGCTGCCGAAGCATCGCCACCTCTCCGAAATCGAGGAACAGCTCTCGCTCGCCGCGGGAAGCCCGATTGTCGTGCAGTTCTGCCCGCATCTGGCGCCGATGAAACGCGGGATTTCGACGACGATTACCGTGCCGGCCGACGGTGCGACGATTGAAGATGTTTACGCATGCTGGGAAAAGGCCTACGCGGGCAAACCCTTCGTCGCCGTTTTAAAGAGCGGAAAATTCCCGGATACGGCCCATGTGACGGGGACGAACCGCGCGGACATCTCCGCCGTTTACGATCCGCGCACGCAGAATTTCGTTATTACGTCCTGCATCGACAACGTCGTCAAGGGCGCTTCCGGTCAGGCGGTTCAGCTGATGAATCTCGCGCTCGGCTTCGAAGAAACGGCCGGCCTGATTTAATTTTTTAACCCCGAATGTAATTAGCACATGAACACACAGTCTTCTCTCAACGCTACCATTGCCATTCCCGCGCGCCTCGGTTCGACGCGTCTTCCCGGAAAGGTGCTCCTCGACTTGGGCGGCAAGCCCGTCGTTCAGCACGTCTGGGAAAAAGTCCGCCAAATGAAACACGC
>JAZRTJ010000009.1:0-15640 GCA_045651925.1 Candidatus Spyradenecus sp.
ACTTGTGATGCGCTGAACGTGGCACTTGCAGATTCAACCAAGTATATCACGATTGCTGCTTGGATTAAGATGGATGACACGACCGGCGTTGAGTCAATTTTTGGCTACGGGGCGCAACAAGATGGATTTAAGCTTTGCACAAATGGATCTGGCTTGCAGTACACCGCCAAGGGTGTCGCAGATAGAGCTACCGCAGGTGCCAGTCTCGCCGCTGGGGAGTGGACATTGGTAGGAATTTCTTTCAAGGGAGGCAACGAAGGCGCAGAGGGAAGATACATCGCGGGGACTAGTAACGGCAATTACTTTACGCGTAATCCCCTTGGCGGATTTGCGACTCCGGCAGAAGGTGATCAAACCTTTGCAATCGGATCCGGGAATTCGGGAAATGCTCGTGAATCATTCAATGGCCAGATTGCTGGTATGACGATCTTCACTTCGTATTCCCTGATTGGCGGGCTTAACGATGTGACAGCGATTATGGGAACGATGGCTCCCACTCTTATCCCCGAACCATCCACGTTTGGTCTGCTTGCGGGCTTGGGTGCTTTGGCGCTCGTCGGCACGCGTCGCCGCCGCAAATAAGAGAGCTTAAAGTTTAGGGCTTAAAGAAGAGCGTCCTCGCGGGCTTTGCGGGGACGCTTTTTTGTCGGGTTGGTATAGTTTTGTGGGGCGGTTTCGTAATTTTCCTGCTTGTGGAAAAATAATAAAAGTGTGATTCTGTATCACATAAATCACAATAATAGTGTGAGTGCGTGTTGCTATGGAACGATTTATTTTGAAAAAACTGCAGGATTGGAAGGATTCTCCCTACCGTAAGCCCTTGATCTTGAAGGGCGTACGCCAAGTGGGGAAGACCTGGATTCTGAAAGAATTCGGCAGGCGTTACTATGAAAACACAGCGTATTTCAACTTTGATGAAAACGAAGAATACAAACAGTTCTTCGAGACCACTAAGGATGTTGGCCGCATTCTGCAGAATCTGATGCTGGCGAGCGGGCAGAAGATTGTGCCGGAAAGGACGTTGATTATTTTCGATGAAGTGCAGGATTGCCCTAAGGTTATCAATTCCATGAAGTACTTCAGTGAGAACGCTCCACAGTATCATATCGCCTGCGTCGGTTCCCTGCTCGGGATTGCTTTGGCGAAGCCGTCTTCTTTCCCTGTGGGCAAGGTCAACTTCATGCAAATTGATCCTATGAGCTTTGAGGAATTCCTGCTTGCCAACGGCGACGACAATTTGCGTGCGTTCTTGGAAAGCCGGGACAGTCTTGATCCGATTCCCGATGCCTTCTTCAATCCTCTGTGTGAGAAACTGAAGATGTACTACGTCACGGGAGGAATGCCCGAATCGGTGCTCATGTGGACGGAAGCTCGTGACGTATCTGCCATGCAGGAAGTGTTATCCGACATCATTGGCGCCTACGAGCGCGACTTTGCGAAGCATCCCAATATCAGTGAGTTTCCGAAAATCTCGATGATCTGGAAATCCGTTCCCTCGCAATTGGCACGGGAAAACAAAAAATTCATCTACAAGGTTGTCAAAGAAGGAGCAAGAGCCCGTGAATACGAGGATGCTTTACAGTGGCTGGTCGATGCCCGCTTGGTGCATAAGATCTACCGTAGCACTGCTCCCGGTCTGCCAATGGCTGCTTACGATGACCTGTCCGCTTTTAAGATTTATCTGGTGGACGTGGGCCTGCTTCGCCGTTTGGCACAGCTGGCTCCTACGGCATTCGGCGAAGGCAATCGTCTGTTTACCGAGTTCAAGGGCGCTCTGACTGAAAATTTCGTGCTGCAGTCCCTGATGCCCCAGTTTGACGTCGTTCCTCGCTATTGGGCGCAAAATAATCCTCCCTATGAAGTGGATTTCCTGATTCAACGCGAAAATGATATTTTCCCGGTGGAGGTCAAGTCCGATACCAACACCGCCAGCAAGAGTCTGAAGAAGTTCAAGGAGCTGTTCCCGGATAAAGTGAAGCTCCGCGTGCGCTTCTCTTTGGATAATTTAAAACTGGACGATGATATGCTGAATATCCCGCTGTTCATGGCAGATCAGACTGACCGACTGATTGGGCTGGCGTTAGAACAGCGAAAATAGCGAACATTTTCAATAATTAGACCTTTTATAAATACGATGCTCAAGGCAGCGATGCCAAAGAAATCAATGACGCTTTGCAGAGCACATCAAGGCGTGGCACGGGCAACGGACCGGAAAACGCGATGTAATGAAAAAAGTTTAAAGTTTAGGGCTTAAAGCTTAAAGAATGTTCCCGTGATGGATTTCGCGGGAACGCTTTTTTATTGTCCTTTCCGCGAGAAAAAAAGAAGGGAAGTCTCGCTCCTTAGATTGAAAATTCCTTAGCGCCGCACACGCACAAAACCCCGATCAACCGCGCCTGAAATAAGACTTGACGACTTTTATGGGGGGGGTAAAATGGACCTTCAATTTAAATATAACCTTAGAACTCTATGAAAAAATACATGACAATTGCAGCGCTCCTCGCAGCGGGGAGCGCATTGGCGAATGCCGCAACCGCAAACTTCGATTTCAAGGCTTCGGACTTGGGAGGAGCGACGGATTTGACTTCTGTAACGCTCAGAGATGCGCTCACAGAATTTGATGCTACGATTACCGCATCGTTGGGCAATTCGTTGGGCAATTTGGCCGGGGGAGATTGGTCGAGTGAGTCCAAAACCGGGAAAGAGTATGATTTTATTAAGGGCGCTGCAAAAAACGCTAGCTTGACGCTCACCTTCAGTAATCTTGTTGCCGGATCGCTTTACGATATTACTTTGGTTACGGGGGTGCCGTTCGAAGGTCAAGGGTCTTGGAATAGCCTGACGACGGAGAATGCTTATACAAGCTCCAGCTTGGCGCTTGGCCAACAAAACATTGCCGTCAGAGAGCTTACGACCTACGTTGTTTCGAAGGTTACTGCTAATGAGAAGGGCGAAATTACCTTTAAAATTAACAACACTGACGGTAAGCACTCCGCATCGTTTAACTATGCTTCGATTACCGGAGCCGTTATTCCGGAACCGTCTGCATTTGGGCTTCTTGCAGGACTTGGCGCTCTTGCGCTTGTCGGAGCACGTCGTCGCCGCAAATAAGCGAATTAAAGTTTAAAGAGAAGAGCGTTCCCGCGGAATTTCCCGGGAACGCTTTTTTATTGTCGGGCTTAGTCCAGGATTTTGAGGTCGCCGTTTTCGTCGTCGGTGACGGGGGCGGCTTGGGCGGGAGGCGCTTCGGGAAGGCTTTTCTGCGGGGTGGCGGAGGTAAATTCGGCGTCGAATGCGGCTTCGTCGGCAACTCGTGTGGCGAGTTTTCTTTTTAAGAGGAAGTCACCGACGAAAACGGCGCAGAGGAAAAGGAGGAAGAGCAGGCCGGTGAGTGCGAGCAGGGTAATCGGATCGCTGACGGGCGAGATGAAGGCGATGGCGACGAGGATGCCGCTGACGACCCAGCGCCATTTTCTCAACAGGGAGCGCGGGGCGATGATTTCGAAATAGATGAGCGCGGTGATGAGGAGCGGGAATTCGAACAGCAGACCGACGAAGAGGACGAGGATGACGATGAAAGCGTAGTAGTCGGAGGCGAGCCAGTTGACTTGCAGTCCCATTTCGCCCGAGAAAAAGTACATGAATTCGATAGAAATCGGGGCGATTTCGAAGAAGGCGAGGAGGGCGCCGGCGATGAAAAGCGCGCTCGCCGAAAGGCAGATCGGGATGAGCCGCCGCTGTTCCCGTTCGTTAAGTGCGGGTGCCACGAAACGCCCGAGCTTGTAGAGGACGAAGGGACCGGAAAGGACGATGCCGCCGAGGAGGCCGATGTAGAGCAGGATGGAAAACGGGTCCGTAAAATGCATGGACGTCAGCGCGTTTTGCATGGCGCCGCTTGCATCGCCGGCGCGTTCGAGCGGGATGCGCAGGAGCGAGAAAATTTCCTTGTAGAAGATGAGGGCGCCGACGGCGGATCCGACGAAGGCAATCAGGCAGGCGAAAAGCGTCATACGCAGTTCCTCGAGATGTTCCCAAAAGCTCATTTCTTTTTTCGGGGAGGCATCGTCGCGGGAACTGTCGGATTCATTTTTCACGCAGGAAAATTAAAGCTTAAAGTTTAAAGGTTAAAGCTTAAAGCTATAGAAATTCGTTTTTTAGAGATTTGCCTACGGAAAAGAGCATGCCGCTTGTTCCATTGCGCCGCAAAAGCGTCGGGGATACGGGCATGTTTTCGAGCGGCGTATGGCGTTGACCTCGAAGAGGCAATTGCGAGTAGCAAATCTCGAATTCCGAATGATTACTGCTTGCTCTAAAGCGAAGAGGCGCTTCCGAAGAAACGCCTCTAATTCCTTTAATCTTTAAACTCTAATCTTTAATCTCTTTATTGCTTTCCGCTTCGAGGCGGGCGCGTTCGCGCTCACGCAGGATGGCTTCGGAGCGTTCGATTGAAGACTGCATGTCCGGGCAAATATTTTCCGCGCCGATTTGTTTGTCGAGTTCGGCGTGAACGATGGCCTTTTTCGGTTGCGGGTGGAGGCCGGCAATAATCAGAGCCGTTCCGCTGCGCTGCATGTCTGCGTGGGTCTCGGCGATGGCTCGGATGCCGGTGGCATCAATCGAGAGAAGATTACTCAAGTCCAAGATGAAGATTTTCGGGGTGCGGCCGACGCGCTTGAAGTTTTCGCGGAACTGATCCACGGCGCCGAAGAAGAGCGAACCGAAGACTTCGAAGACTTCCACGTCGTCCGGCAGTTTATCACGCCAGAGCGAGAGCGTGCCGTGCGGGTCGAATTGGTTTTCGCCCAACTGTTTGCGGGAGAAAACGTGGAATTCCGCGGTTTCGGATTCGCGCTTGAGGAAGAGGAAGGCGGAAAGCACGACGCCGACTTCGATTGCGACCGACAAATCCACGAAAACCGTGAGGAGGAAGGTCAGAATCAGAACGATGATGTCGCTCTTGGGCGAGGTTCTCAGCAAGCCGTAGAACGAGCGCCAGCCGCTCATCGTGTAGGAAACGAGCACGAGGACGGCGCCGAGCGCACACATCGGGACGTAGGTGATAAGCGGCCCGAGGCAGAGCAGAATGAGCAAGAGCACGATGGCGTGCACAATGGCGGCCACGGGGGTGCGCCCGCCGTTTTTGATGTTGGCCGCGGTACGTGCAATGGCGCCCGTTGCGGGAATCCCGCCGAAGAGCGGGGAAAGGATATTGCCGACGCCTTGGGCGACGAGTTCTGCGTTCGGGCGGTGGCGGCGGCCGGTCATCCCGTCGGCGACCACGGCGGAAAGCAGGGATTCGATGGCGCCGAGGAGGGCGATCAGGAAGGCGGGAGCAATGAGCTCGCGCATTTTTTCAAAATTCAGATCGGCGAAAATTCCGAAGTCCGGGGCCGGGAATCCGGTCGGGAAGGGCTTGTCGAGGAAGAACTTGCTGCCGATGGTGACGATGCCGGCGGAGTCTTTCGTCGCGCCCAAACCGAAGACGGAGACGACGAGCGTTGCGACGGCAATGACGGCCAGAGCACCGGGGACTTTGCTGGTAACGCGCGGCCAAATGAAGACGGCGAGCACACAGAAAACCGACAGGATGAGGGTCGGGACGTGAATCGTGTCAAAATGTTGGAAATAAACGGACCATTTGCCGACGAAGTCGCCCGGGACTTTCACGCCTGTCAGATCCAACCCGAAGAGGTCCGGAATCTGCGTCGAGAAAATCGTGACGGCAATCCCGGCGGTGAATCCGACGATGACCGGATAGGAAATGAACTTAAGAAATGCGCCGAGCTTGGCCAAGCCCATCGCGACAAGGATGAAGCCCGCCATCACGGTTGCGAACACCAAACCGCTGATGCCGTATTGGCTGACGATGCCGAAAATAATCGGAATGAAGGCACCGGTCGGCCCGCAGACCTGCGTGCGGCTTCCGCCGAAAACGGCGATCACCAAGCCGGCGATAATGGCCGTGTAGAGGCCCCGCTCCGGTTCGACGCCCGAGGCGACGGCAAACGCAATCGCGAGCGGCAACGCAATCACCCCGACAATAATCCCGGAGATGAAGTCCGAGCGGAAATCCCGCATTTTATAGCCCTCTTTAAAAACGGTAAAGAGCTTCGGCGTTAGATCTGAGCGAAACATAAGTAGAATCGATTTGTGGAACAAAAATACGCCTCTCGAAAAATATTTTCAAGAAAGCACTGAGAGCGGAAGCTTTCTTGCAGACTGCGGCGGGAAAGCGTAATTTTAGCACATTATGGCTTCTATCGATCATTTGCTCGAAACGATTACGCGCCTGCGTGCACCGGACGGCTGCCCCTGGGATCGCGAACAGACGCACCGCTCGCTCTGCGATTGCCTCGTCGAAGAGGTGGCGGAATTCATCGAAACGGTGGACCTGGATGAAAAGGCGCACATGTGCGAGGAACTCGGCGACCTCCTGTTGCAGGTGGTGATGCATGCCGAAATCGCGCGGGAAAACGGCGATTTCACGTTCGATGACGTTGCCCGCGTCGTGAACGAAAAAATGATTTCCCGCCATCCGCACGTTTTCGGCGAACTGAAACTCGCAGACTCGGATGCCGTTTTGAAGAAATGGGACGAAATTAAGGCGGGAGAAAAAAACAACAGCACGAAGCCGCAGCGTTCCGCTCTTTTTAAGGATCTTCCCGCGACGCTGAATAATATTCTCCGCGCCCGCGATACCTGGAAGGCTGTCGAAAAGAAGCATCTCTGTCCGGGCGATACGGCCGATCGCGAGAAGATCGATGCGTTGGCGGGTTCGCTCACCGAAGAAAGCGCGGGCAAGCAGCTTTTCGAGCTCATCGCCGCCTGCCGCCAAGCCAAAATCGATCCGGATTCCGCCTTGCGCCGCCACACGCAACGCGTCGTCGCCGCCTGCGAAGCCAATGCCTAAGCACGTGAGCCGCAGCCCGGAATCCGGTTGCCGCACGTCCCGCCGGAGGCGCGTCCTCGGGGCCTTGGCCTTGGCGGCGGCCGGAATCGCGGCCGTCGTTGCGCTTGCTCCGCTCGCCTGCACTGCGGAAAATGCCGCGAGCGCTTTGGCGAAGCCCCTGCCGGCGCAAACCCGTTTCCCGATTAAATTTAACAACGGGAAAAGCATTCGGGTGCGCCTCGCACTTACCGACATCGAGCGTTCGCGGGGGCTGATGGGCTGCCGCGGGCTCGAGGCCGACGAGGGCATGCTCTTTGTTTACCGGACGTCCGAGCCGCGGGCGTTTTGGATGAAAAATGTTCCGATTGACTTGGATATCGGCTATTTCGATGCGGCGGGACGGCTTCTCGAAGTCCATCCCCTGCGGGCGAATGATACGGAGTCCGTCTATTCCGAATCCGGGAATGTTCGCTTTTGTCTGGAGATGAGCCGCGGCTGGTTTGAAAAAAACGGAATACTTCCCGGTAACGGTCTTGCGTTGGACCCGGCTTCGGTCGAGACCGCCGTGCGGGCGCGCGGCTTCCGTTAAATTTCTATTTGAAAGCTTCCGTTTTTCCGTTCATGTTTGATTTTCCATGAGTCATCCGTCGTTAGATATTCGCAATTTGTGTGTTTCCATCGGAGAACGTGAAATTCTCAAAGATTTTTCGCTGACCCTGCCGAAAGGCGAAGTGCATGCGATTATGGGGCCGAACGGCACGGGGAAATCGACGCTCGCGAAGGCGCTTGCCGGCCATCCGGACTACACCGTCACCTCCGGGGAAGCTTGGATGGACGGCGTGCAGATTATCGGCAAGAAACCCGACGAAATCGCCCGCCTCGGACTCTTTATCGCTTTTCAGTATCCGGTCGAAATTCCCGGTGTGACGATTGCGAACTTCATCCGCGCGATGAAAAAAGCCCGCCTCGCCCCCGGCGAAACGCTCAACGCCAAGGCATTTTATGCCGAACTTTACGAGAAAATGGACGCGCTGAAGATGGACCGCAAGTTCACGGCACGCGCCGTTAATGAAGGTTTTTCCGGTGGTGAAAAGAAGCGTTGCGACATCCTGCAGATGATGATGGTCAATCCGGCCTACGCCATTTTGGATGAAACGGACTCCGGTTTGGACATCGACGCCCTGCGCATCGTTTCCGACGGTATCAACCTCATGCGCGGAGACGGATTCGGCGCTCTCGTCATTACGCACTACCAGCGCCTGCTCGATTACATCGTCCCCGACAAGGTTCACATCATGGCGGAAGGGCGGATTGTCCATTCCGGCGATAAAACTTTAGCGCTGGAACTCGAAAAAAACGGCTACGAGTGGGTCAAAAAGACCTTTATCGATGCCAAGGCGTAGGGACCGGCAATCGCGATTTTGAAGGCGGCTTTTCTTTCGGAAAGGTCGCCTTTTGCGTTCCCGGGAAACGGAAAATTTTGTTGCGGCAAGCCCGCAAAGCGCTCATGATTTCGTGAAACTGCGTGGACTCTCTGCGCAAAAAACTTTGCTTTTACTTAATCGCCCAAACATACCTTTATGAAGACTTCCAAGTTTTTCCTGACGACCCTTTTTGCTGCTGCAGCAATGACTGTTCCCGCGTATGCGGCGGAGTATGCAATAACGGAATCAGGGGATCAAAAACTGATTGATGCCGCCAGTGGCGATACCGTGACGATTGATTTTTCGTCCAATGCCAACTCCTATTTCTATGCGGCCAGCAACTCGGCCTCCTACGTTGTCAACGCCGACATCGTCGTCATCGATGCGACGCTTCACAACGGCTCCAGTAATAAAACCTACACGTTCAACGGGGCGATTAGCGGAACGGGTGCGTTTTATTATCAGGCGAACAGGGGCTCTAACACGCAGACCTACGTTTTCAACGGCGATGTCAGCGGATACTCCGGCACGATGTCGATTGCGTCGAACAAGACCGGGACTTTTACTTTCAATAACAACAAGACGGGCACCGGAGCGATTAGCGCGACGGGCGCGGCAAGCGTCCTGAACCTGAACGGGGTGACGGTCAACAATTCCGCGATTGAAGTTACGACGGTTAACGTGCGCGGAAAAACCTCTTTGGCCGCGAATACCGCCTGGACGGGCAATATTACCGTTGCTTCCGGGGCGGAAGTTGCGGCAACGGGCGCGGATACGCTCAACTTTGCCGCCGCAACGCTCACGAATCAGGGGACGCTCGATTTGTCCGACGTCACGGTTTCGATTAAGTCCGCCATTACGAATACAGGGACGGTCGTTGTGTCCGAAGACACGATGTTCAGCCTCGATCACCTGACGGCTTCGAACGGCGTGTACACGATTATTTCCGGCGGGACGCTGAACGGTAGCTTGGACTACTCGAATTTCTCGCTGGCCGGAGAAGCGCTCTCCAACCGTGCCGTGGTTTCGACCGAAAACGGAGTCGTCACGGTTTCTTCTGCGGCGTTGGATCTTATTTGGGTCGGCTCTGAGGATAATAATCTCTGGACGAAGTCCGCGAACGTCGAAAACTGGATGACGCTGGAAGGGGCCTCTGTTGCATTCTCGAATCTTGACAGCGTTACCTTTACTTCGGGCGCTCACTCGAATGTCCGTGTCGAAGAAACGATTATCACTTCCTCGATTGCCGTCGGCGAGGATTACACCCTTGAGTTTTCGGGCGACAAGGCCAATGTCACGACCACGGAACTGGCGATTACGGCGAATAAGACGTTGACGCTTTCGGGTGCCGGCTCTTTCTCCGCACAGAAATTTACGGGTACCGGTACGTTGTGCCTGGACGGCGTCAGCCTGCAACTGAGCTCGGCGACGACGCTTTCGAAGCTCGAAATCGGTGCGAAGGGCAGCGTCGTCAATGCTCCCGCGGATTTAACGATTACGGAACTTTCCCTGCAACGCGGAGCTGTCCTTTCGAAATCCGGCGCCGGTGCGCTCTTCCTTTCGGGCAACTTGGATTTGGGCGCGGGCCAGCGCCTGGAAGTCAATGCGGGCGTACTTCACATCGGTAGCGGGACGCCGATCGCGACGACCGGCACCGGAACGGTTGCTCTCAAGAACGGCACGGAACTCTATCTTGACGGGAAGACCTCCGTTCACAAATTTTCGCAGAATATTGAAACGCAGGGCGATGTCGCTTTGACTTGGAAAGATGCTCCGCAGTCGAGCGCCTCGGCCTATCAGTACGAATTGACCGGTGATATTGCCGTCGGAAGCGGCACGCTTTCGGTTCACAGCGACACGAATAACTGGGCGAAGGAAATTGCGTTTAAGGGAAGCCTCTCCGGCGAAGGAACGGTTCACTACTACCGTGGTTCCAGCGACTCCGAGTACAATTCGAACGGTCGCCTGATCATTGCGGGTGCGGACAATTCCGGATTTACGGGGACACTCTTCGTTGAATCGAAAAACAATTTCAGCGCCGGCTTGGATTTGCTCAGCTCTCTGAAGAATGCCACGCTCAAGCTCAGCGGCAATGCCGGCGGACAGGACGCATACGTTCGCGTTTTGGGCGACGTTGCCGTCAAACGCCTCGAAGGCAATGCCGGGTCGCAAATCGGCGCCGGGAATATCCTCCAAGGCGGCACCGTCGGTAATTACACTCTGACGGTCGGGGAAGGTGATTACGCCGGTAAGCTTGAAAACTACGGGGTCGCTCGCCAGTACGGAAGCAATTCCAGGAAGTATGTTGATTCCGGCTCGCTCTCTCTGCGTAAAGTTTCCGACGAAACGCTGACGCTCTCCGGAACGGTCGCCCTCAAGCGCATCACCGTGGACGCGGGAACGCTCAACCTGACGGGTACGAGCGGCGTGACGCTCGAAGAATTTGTACAGTCCGGCGGAACGACCTCCGTCAGCAAGAACCTGACGGCTTCGACCTCTCTGACCCAATCCGGCGGTTCTCTCAACATTGCCGGAGCACTCAACGCCGGAAATCTGAACCTCGGCGGCGCCGCAGTTTCCGTGACCGGAAATGCAACGGTGCAGTCCGCCATCCTCGGTGCCGACTCCACACTCTTTAAGGGCAAGCTGACGGTTTCCGATGTGTTGACCGTTCAAAAGGGAACGACCACGATTTCCGGCGTTTTGGACGCGACGAACATCGTTGTTACCGGAGGTAAGCTTTCCGCTCCGTCGCTTGCACAGCACCCGGCCATCTCCCTTTCGGTTTCCGGCGGGGAAATCGTCTTGGGCAACGCTGTTTCGACCGAATACACCGTCGATTTGAACGGCGGTAAAATCACGGGACTGAATCTCTCCTCCGCGAAAGAATCGAGTACCGTTAGCCTCCACGCCGGGACGCTCGATACGGCCAATCTCTCGACCGGCACGGTGGTGTTGTATGCAGATTTTGTTGATGCCGCCGAACGCGACAGTGTTTACCTGAACAACGACGTTAAGCTCACGATTGACGGTTCCCTGACACTCTCTGCAGACAAGACCGTCCTCGATATTGCGAATCTCATTTTTGAATCCGCGGGCGACAAATACGCGCTCTTCAATATCGGCAACGGTGCAAGCGGAGAAGCCATCGTTACGGCTCTCGGAACGGTTGCCGGATTGCCGGGCACTTTCTCCGTCGAAGGCAATTACGTCGTCTTCACGGCGGACGCCGCGATGGAAATCGCAATGCCGTGGGATACGCAGGCCGGCAACGATTACTGGTCGGGAACGGAGTTCCAAGGCACGGCAATCAGCAATCCCGAAAGCCGCATGGTGCGTTTCGGCCGCATTCTTCCGGTCGGCACGCGTGTTGAAAACGTGAACATTCTCGCCGGCGCAACGGCCAAGAACCTTTTGGTTTCCGCTTCGGACACCGACGTTTACAATCTGAATGCCGCTGCAACCAACGCAAGCCTCACGCTTGAATCCCTGCGCGTGGCCCGCGGTACGCTCAATGTGAACACCGAATTGAAGCTCGGAAGCCTCGAGCTCGCCGGAGGTACGTTGAACGCAAACGTGAAAAACGCATTGTCGATGACGACGGATGCGACCATCAAGGTGGACGGCGCCGTTCTTTCTCTGCAGCATGCCGCCGCAACCAACGCGAAGGGCATTACGCTCAACGGCGCCGCAACGCTCGCATTCGTCGATGGCGCGTTGAACTCTTTGGCAGACAAGGGAGTTAAAATCACGGGAACCTCCGAAAACGCCCATGTCACGTTGAGCTGGCTGAGTGATGACAGCGAAGATATTGCCGGTAAGGTAAGCTTCTCTGCCGGTTCGCATGTTAATTTCAATGTCGCGGAAGGCGTTGCCTCCTGGGGCGCCGGTGCGGCGGAACCGAATTCCGGAAACGTCTATTACAAGACCGGAGCCGGCGCTCTCTCTCTCGAAGACCCGGCAACGCTTAACGGTGAATTCTTCGTAAACGAAGGGACCTTGCGTTTGGGCTGGGCGGACAATTCCCGCGTGTTCTTGGGCGATATTACGGTTGACGGAGAGAACTCCGTGCTTTACCTCGCCGACGAAAACTCTTTCGGTACGGAATCCGGTTTGGGCGATGTCCGTGTTACCGTTAAGAACGGCGGCAAGATTTACCTCTTCAGCGACCTGAATACCGACGTTCAGACTTTGAATGACGTGGAGCTTGTGCTCGGCGATAATGCGCTCATCACGTCGGATCCGAATGCGGAACGCCGCAACCGCCAAGGTCTCACCATCGGCACGGGAACGACCGTACGCGCTGAAGGCAATGCGGAAATCACGACGGTTATCCAGCTGGCTAAGGACGGCGGAGCGGACTTCGACGTGGTTGCCGGTGCGACCCTGACGCTGTCCGGTGCGCTCGTGGATTCTTTGGAAGACGCGGAAAAGGGGCGCGGCCTCAATAAGACGGGAGCCGGTACCCTGGTGCTCTCCGGCGCGATTCCCGCCGAAGTCGCCAATACATTTGAAAATTACACCGGCAACACGATGATTTCGGAAGGCGTCCTGCGCTTTACCGGAAGCGCGGTTCCGGGAAGCGGAAAAATCACGGTGCAGAACGGCGCAGCCCTCGAAGCTGCAGGCTCGGGAACGCTCGCCTTTACGTCGGAAATCGACGGCAACGGGGAGGTTCGCGTTCTGAGCGGTACGGCTTCGTTCAGCGCAAATCTCACCGGCGTGGCTGCAACGGTGGCTTCCGATGCGCGCTTTGAATTGTCGGAAGAAGCCGAATTCAGCGGCTTCGCCAATATCTCCGGCGAATTCGGCGGTAACGGGACCTTCAAGGGGGATGCAACCTTCGGCGAAGGCGCCAAGCTTTATGCCGGTGCCGACTCGAACTTCCTCTTCGAAGCCGGTGCGGTTGCAGGGGAACACAGCTTCACCAAGACAGGCAGCGGCAATGTTACGATCGCAGCCGATCTGGCGGCTGACTTTAATGTGACGGTGGATGAAGGGACACTCATGAGCGACCGTGCCCAAACTGTCGATACCGTCACCCTCTCCGGAGGTAATTTGGCAACGACGGCCGGAGGCGCAGGGAGCTGGACCGCTTCCAAGCTCTATGTCGGCCAAGGCGTCAGCTCGATTCAGTCGCACTTTGATCTCGCCGCTCCGATGGGGCAGAACAATCTTCACTTGGAAGGCGCCCTCTATGTCGGCGGCTCGTTGGGGAACGGCGATTTCGGGACTCTCGAAGTCGCGGGCACCCTCAATCTTTCGGGAACGACGACCGGTGCTCTTTACGTCGGCTCTTTTGATCCGGACGCGGAGGGCGTTACTGCCGGCGGACGCGTTTACGCAAATACGCTGAATGTCGCTTCGACCGTCAAAACGATTACGCTCGGCACGATGGGTGATGACGATGTCCTGAGCGAACTCGCATTCAACGATGCCAATTTCGCGGGGAATATTGATATCCTCGGCACCTCGGGCAAGGTTTCCGCCTCCGGTACCGTTACGCTCGCGGGCTCCGGCACTTCCCTGATCGAAGGCCGCCTGCACTCCGATAACGCCGTATTTGATATCACCAATTTGAGTGCCACGCTCAAGGTCGGCGACAAGTTCTCCGGCTCTCTCACGAAGACGGGCGAAGGTAAAATGGATGTCGCACTCGTTCAGCTGGACGAAGTCGAAACCCTGACCGTTGAAGATGGTCAGCTCGCCATCGAAACCGTTCGCAAGCCCGGAGATGCCGCAAGCACGCTCAAGCAGGTGTCGCTGGTTGACGGTTCGATTCTCTCCGTTCGCGAAGGTGTTTTGGAATTCGCAGCCGGCGGCAAGCTCGAGCTCTCGGGCGCTTCCCGCTATGTCGGTAACGTTCTTGTCGGTGAAAATGCGAGCCTGAACATCTCCGGCTCCGAAATCGCCGGAACCGTCTCGCTCATCGGTAACGCCTCGGTTGCCGGCGCGACGATTAAGGAAATTTCTTTCGGTACTGTCGAAGTCAATGACGAAGGCACCGCCGCTTACACGCAGATGGCGGGAACGCTCTCCGTCTCGGGCGGCTCTCCGGCTATCAGGGCGGACGACCTCTCGATTGTCGGCGGTTTGACGCTCGATAATATCGCAATTGACTACGGCACGCTCGGTGCCGAATTCACGATTGTCGATTTCGAAGAAAGCCTCGGTCTGTTCGATTACGAACTCCAGTTCTCGGATAACAAGGCGGTTCTCGCAAGCAAGGAAATCGATGGACGAGACATCTATCTGATGCTCGAAAATAACGGGACGAACCCCGGCGGCGCCCTCAAGATTGTTGCTTACGGCACCCTCTTGTGGGACGGCGCGACCACTTGGGATGTTAACGGCGATCGCGGCTGGATTCAGACCAACGTCGGCGGGAACGACAGAAATCAGGCTTTCTCCAACGACAAGTACGTCGGCTTCAATTTCTCCGGAAACCACCGGATCGCGGTTGCCGAAGACGTCAATGTCGGCGGTGCAGTCTTTAACGGTAGCGGTGAATTTACCCTGAATTTCCAAGGCGGCCTCATCAAGGACAAGGCCGACGGTACGGCGGCTTCCGTCTCGGTTCAGGCCGGAACGGTGGTCTTCAACGATGCCGGCCTTGCTTCGACGGACGGTGCGTTCTCCGGCGGTCTGAACATCGCTTCGGGCGCTACGGTTAAGACGAACAGCGACAAGCTGATCGGCTCCGGCACGATTGCGCTTTCCGGCACGCTCGCCTTCACGGGCGCGAATAAGGAATACACTTTGGCAACGGTAACGACCGACGGTAACGCGGCCGTACTGAATGTTGCGGGCGCAAGCTCGGCAACGATTGAAAGCCTCACGGGAACGACGCTGACGAAGGCGGGAGCCGGCGCTTTGACGCTCTCCGGCGATGCGACGCTCGGCAAATTGCTCGTGAACGGTGGCGACGTCGCTGTCAACACTGCCGGCGAAGTCGGTTTCGGAGCGATTGAGCTCGCTTCCGGCGCGGGTTCGCTCGTGTTCGGAGCCGACAGTTCGCTCGGCAGCACGACTTCCCTGAGCCTCGCTAGCGGCAAACGCGTCGAATTCGTCGCAACGGCAAGCAAGCTTAACAATGTCAGCTTGGAAGCCGGTGCGGAAGTCGCGTTCCGTACGAACGGAACTTTCACCGTCGGCGGAACGACCGCAGACGGGACGGCAATCGTTGCAACGTTTAAGAACGCTTCGGGCACGGCAAGTATCTCGGGCAATCTGGCGCTCCAGGGCGTCGAAATCGACGGCGATACACTGGCCGGCGGCGCGATCTTTGATGTCGCCGATGCCGCGACCCTGAAGATCGACGGCTCCG
>JAZRTJ010000010.1:0-51952 GCA_045651925.1 Candidatus Spyradenecus sp.
TGTTCTCGTCGCTCACCGTCTTGCCCAAAGAGCGCAACTTCTCGATCACGGAAATACGAACGAACTTAGAAACAGGCATTCGCAGTTCCTTAGAGATTTCATGAAGCTTGTCAACAAGCTCCGCGTTAATAGAGATATTATATCTGACTGACATTCCCATAAGCAATTAATCTTAGCTGTTTTTTTATTAAAAGCGAGACTGAAAAGCGTAAAAACCTAAGTTTTTGATAGGAAAAACATAAAATTTACGATATTTCCCCGATTTTCGACTACCCACATAGGGCTAACGGGGATTATTTCCCGCCAGCCGGGCAAATAACAAAACAAAAAGGTACCTTTATTTTCGCTAAAAAGGCCGCTCTCTCAAGGAGAACGGCCTTTCTGCTTAGGTTAAAAAGAACTTATTCGGCAGCAGCGGGGGCCGGGGCTTCTTCAGCCGGAGCAGCTTCCGCAACCTTCTTCGCCGGAGCCTTTTTCGGAGCCTTCTTGTAACCTTCGTCGTCCGCAGCGATGAGCTCAATGAGAGCCATCGGCGTCGCGTCGCCAATACGCGGGATCGCGAGCTTGTAGATGCGGGTGTAGCCGCCGTTGCGGTTCAGGAATTCCTGAGCGCGCTTATTGAAAAGCACGGCAACGGGTTCTTCCTGGCGAACCTTAGCGAGAGCCAAACGATAGTAGTGAAGCTTCTTCACCTTGTCGTCGGTTTGAGCAGCCTTCTTCGCGAGCGTAACAATCTTTTCCGCGAACGGACGAAGCGCTTTCGCCTTCGCCAACGTGGTTTGAATGCGGCCGTGAAGGAAAAGCGCACCCGCCAAAGAGGCCATGAGAGCCTGACGGTGTTCTTTTTTAACGCCGAGTTGATAACGGTGTTTGCAGTGACGCATGATATTTTAAATTTCTATTTTTGATGGTTGAGAATTACTCTTCGTCTTCGTTGCCGTCAACGGTCGGTCCGAGATCTTCCGTCGCGTATTCCTCGCCGATTTCTTCTTCGTCCTCAGCGATTTCCGGAAGAGCGCCCGAAGCACGCATATCGGCGAGCGCCTTGTGGTGCGCAGCGATGATGTCGCGGTCGATGAGGCGTTCGTCGAGCTTCATACCGAGGGAAAGACCGAGCTGTTCGAGCTTTGCCTTGATTTCATTGAGCGACTTCTTGCCGAAGTTACGGTACTTGAGCATTTCCGCTTCAGACTTGAGAGCGAGCTCGCCGACCGTCGTGATGTTCGCGTTGTTCAGGCAGTTCGCCGCACGCACCGAAAGTTCGATTTCGTTGACGCTCATATTGAGGAGCTTGCGGAGGCGATTCTGTTCTTCGCTGACTTCCTTGCCTTCGGTTTCGAATTCGATCTTTTCATCCGAAACGGCATCGAACACATCAAGGTGATGGCGGAGAATAGCCGCCGCATCCTTGAGGGCTTCGTCCGGAGACGTACGACCGTCCGTCCAAATTTCGAGGATGAGCTTGTCGTAGTCGGTCATCTGGCCGACACGCGTATTTTCAACGCTGTAACGGACCAAGCGGACCGGAGAGAAGAGTGAATCGATAGCGATAACGCCAATCGGCTGATCGGGAGTTTTGTTTCCTTCGGCAGGGCACCAGGAGCGACCGACGCGAACGCAAAGTTCCATACGGAGACGGCGCTTCTTGTTGATCGTGCAGATGACCTGATCCGGATTGACGATTTCGAGGTCGGAAACGAGCTGAATATCTTGCGCCGTAACCGGTCCTTCGCGATCAACGTCGATCAAAACGTTGAAGGTGTCGCTCTTATGCGCACGGATGATGACCTTCTTGAGGTTCAAGACAACATCCGTAACATCTTCGACGACATCGTCGATGGACTGGAATTCGTGGTCTACACCGTCAATCTTGACAGAGCAGATTGCAGCCCCTTCAATCGAGCTGAGGAGAACACGACGGAGGGCATTACCCATCGTCTGTCCGTAGCCCGTTTCAAACGGTTCCGCAATGAATTTTGCGTAAGTATCAGTCGATACCGTTTCATCTTTTTTGAGATGTTTCGGTAATTCAAATTTCCCAAGACGTTTTGGCATTTTCGGTATCTTCTAATTAGATGTTTAAATGTGGATTAGCGGCTGTAGAATTCAACGATGAGCTGGACATTGATGTCCTGAGCCATTTCTTCGCGAGCCGGCTTGCGATCAACCGTTCCTTCGAGCGTTCCCGCCGTGAGCGTGAGCCATGCCGGAACCGGGCGCGTCTGATTTTCTTCGACGCCGCGGGTAGCGAGCTGCTTGGAGGAAGTGCGGTTGCGGACTTCGATCTTGTCGCCGACGCTGCAGCAGAAGCTCGGAATGTCAACCTTGTGTCCATTCACGCAAATGTGGCCGTGGCCGACCAATTGGCGAGCGGCGCGGCGCGTATTCGCAAAGCCCAAGAGATAGACAACGCTATCCAGGCGCATTTCGAGGAGCGTGAGGAAGTTTTCACCGACAACGCCGCCCATGCGCTTTGCGCGGGCATACGTGAGGCGGAACTGCTTTTCGCCGAGGCCATACATGAAGCGGAGCTTCTGTTTTTCGTTCAGGCCGATGGAGTATTCCGAAGCCTTGCGACGGAGCGTCGGGCCGTGTACTCCCGGAGGATACGGTTTGCGTTCCTCAGCCTTGCAGGTCGGAAGGATATTCTGACCGAAGCGGCGATTTAACTTGCTGGTGGGTCCTGTGTATCGTGACATGTTTGTATTGTGTTTGGCGGCTTAGTCTGCTGCCCGGGTTGCCATTGCCGGACAGGATGAAAAGAGTGAGAAAGCCTGCAAACGCCTAAAACGGAATTTGCAGGCCCAAATACGCATTCGCGATTAGACGCGGCGGCGTTTCGGCGGGCGGCAACCGTTGTGCGGAACCGGCGTCACGTCCGTAATCGAGAGGACGTTCAGCCCGAGCGACTGGAGCGCGCGGATAGCCGAGTCACGTCCCATTCCCGGGCCGCGAACCTTGACGATGACGTCCTTCAGACCGTGCGACATAGCAACGCGGGCTGCGTCCTGGCAAACGACCTGAGCGGCGAAAGCCGTGGACTTGCGGGAACCGCGGAAGTTGCATTGTCCGGACGAAGAGCGGGAGATAACGTTCCCGTTCGTATCGCAGAAAGTAATCTTCGTGTTATTGAACGTTGCAAGAATATTGCAGACGCCGGTCGTGATGTTTTTGGAACCCTTGGCGCGACGCACCTTGATTTCTTCCAAACCTTCGGCGAGCAAATCCTTCGCCGTGATTTCTTTCTTCTCGGGCGCTGCGGGAGCGGCTTCTTTCTTGACTTCTTCTTGACTCATTGAAAAGAACTTTCTGTTAATTATTTGGAGACGACGCCGATGGTCTTGCGAGCACCCTTGCGCGTGCGGGCATTAGTCTTCGTGCGCTGTCCGCGAACCGGAAGTCCGCGGAAGTGGCGGAGACCGCGATAGGACTTAATGGACTGCAAGCGCTTGACGTTCCCGCTGATTTCGCGGCGAAGGTCACCTTCGCATTTGTAGCCTCGTTCAACAATATAGTTGACGATTTTGTTGAGCTGTTCTTCCGTAAGCTTGTCGGAGCGGAGCGCCGGGTCGATCCCGAGAGCGTTCACGATTTCCGTGGCACGGGTCGGGCCGATGCCATAGATATAGCGCAACGCGAATTCGACGCGTTTGTTATTCGGAATGTCTACACCAAGTAAGCGTGGCATGGATTTTTATGTTTTATCGTTTGTTTAGAAAGGGAAAAGTTTGAAAGGATGTCAGAACTTCTCGTGGTTGGAAAGGAAAAAATTTAGAAGAAGGAAAACGAATCAGAGTACCGTAAGGATCTCAGGTTCGTCCTCCGTGATTAGGATTGTATGTTCCGCGTGAGCCGCCGGTTTGCGATCTCGCGTAAGCACCGTCCATCCGTCTTCTGCAATATCGATGAGATGCGTCCCCATATTGATCATCGGCTCAATCGCCAAGGTCATACCCGGACGCAGCTTTTCGCCCTTGTGAGGCTTACCGTAATTCGGGACTTGGGGCTCTTCGTGCATCGAACGCCCTACCCCGTGACCGGTGAACTCGCGAACAATTCCATAGCCGTGCGGCTTAATGAATTGCTCGATAGCATGGGAAATGTCCCCGACCCGATTGCCGCGTTTGGCTGCCGCAATACCGGCATAAAGCGCGCCTTCCGTCACTTCGCAAAGCTTTCGGATCGGTTCGGCAACCGGTTCCACTAAGACTGTACGCGTATTGTCGCCTACGAATCCCTTATGGCGCACTACGACGTCAAGCGACACAATGTCACCAGGATGAATGGTGCGGCGCATGGTTCCGATTCCGTGAATGACTTCCTCATTAACGGAAATGCAAATGTAGCCGGGGAAAACGAGCTTGCCGTAGCGATAGTTGTAACAGGTGCTTTCGGCACCGAGTTCTTCCATCACCTTGCGGGCAAAATTATCGATATCGTATGTCGTCATTCCCGCCTCAACGAATTTGGCAGTACGATCAAGTACCTGAGCGGCGACTTTGCAAGCCTCGCGCATCGGGCCTATTTCGTTTTTGTTAAGCGGAATGATCATTTTGTAAAAGAACGGAAAGTTGCTTAGGCTACGGGAGCCGCCGCATAGGCCTGCCAGGCGTTAACCCCGTAAGCAAGCAAGCCGAGAATGAAAATCGCGAGCAGGACATAGGTCAGACGGCCGATACCCTTTTCTTCGCCGACTTCGGCGATGCGACGGGAACGCGATGCCACCGGGGTGGCAACTCCGCCGATGCGGCTTTTCTTAAGGAAGCCTTCGTAATGGCGCTGGAGCAAAAGCGATTCCACTTGGCGCATCGTATCCAAAACAACCCCGACAGCGATGAGGCCGCTGGTACCGCCGATGACACGAGCCAAGCGCGGGAAAAGATTGAGGTTGTAGATAAAGTAGTCCGGAATCAGCGCAATGATTACGAGGAAGATACCACCGGCAAACGTGAGGCGATTCATCACGAATTCGAGATACGAAGCCGTGTGCTGCCCCGGACGAATTCCGGGAATGTAGCCGTTGTTCTTCTTCAGGTCGTCCGCCACCTGAATCGGCTTAAACATCACCGAAACCCAGAAGAAGCTGAACGTGAAGACAAAAGCCCCCATCAGGAAGTAATAAACGGTCTGCCCCGGCATCACATAGGAACTCCACGGCAAAAGGAAGCTCAGAGCCGGCGTGGAGGTACCGAGCCAGGTCAGCGGCATCGAAAGGAAAGAGAGAATCGCTCCGGCAAAAATGACCGGCATAACGCCCGCATAATTGACCTTCATCGGCAGGTACGTGGTCTGACCGCCGTACATCTTACGCCCGACAACGCGCTTCGCGTATTGCACCGGAATCTTGCGAACCGCCTGCGTAATCATCACAAGCAGAGCACATCCGACGACAAAGAGCGCAATCATCCCGATAAACTTCAGGAACGTATATTCCGAAGCACCGGTTCCGTCCACAATCGTTTCACCGAAAAGTCCGGAAATGAAGGGAGAAATCGCCTGCGGCATGTCCGCAACAATCCCGAGAACAATGAGAATCGAAGCTCCGTTCCCGATACCGCGTTGCGTAATCTGCTCACCGAGCCAGGTCATAATAACCGCACCCGCCGTCAGGATAATCGTACCCATAACGACAAAGAGGGTCTTGTCGCACACAAGAATGCTTCCCGTGAACTCATTCATACCGAGCGCGCGCCCCACCGTTTCCGGGTTGGAGAGCATATTCGTAATCATGAGCCCCTGGATGAGAGCAATCAGAACCGTCATGTAGCGCGTGTACTGCGCAATTTTCTGCTGACCGTTCTCCTCTTGGCGCAGACGAGCCAAGCCCGGAAGCACGGCCCCCATTAACTGCATGATAATCGACGCACTGATGTAAGGCATGATACCGAGTGCAAAAATTGCACCCTTCAACATCGCCCCACCCGTGAACGCGTTATACAAGCCGACGACTCCGTTCCCCTTTTGCAACAACTGATCGACGAAGCTCGTAAGCACCGTCAGATCAATCCCCGGAAGCGGAAGATTGCCACCGATTCGGGAGATAAAAATCAACCCGAGGGTGACAATAATACGATTCCGAAGTTCGGGAACGCGCCAGCAATTAAAGAAGGCCGAAAACATCCGTAAGCGTTATTCTGCCGCCGAATTATTCAGCAGCGGCTTCTTCGACCGTGCAGGAAAGCACTTCAACCTTACCGCCGGCGGCTTCAATCTTAGCCTTTGCGGAATCGGAGAATTTCTGCGCGGAAACAGTGACGGCCTTCGAGATTTCGCCCGTGCCGAGCACCTTAATGAAGAGCTCGTTGGCGCGAACCAAGCCGGCACGAACCAAAGCGTCGCGATCAATCACGTCGCCTTCGATCTTGGCGAGCTGACCGACATTGACAACCGCGAATTCAACACGGTTGACATTGCGGAAGCCGCGATGCGGAAGCTTGCGGTAAAGCGGCATCTGACCGCCTTCGAAGCCCGGGCGAACGCCACCGCCGGAGCGGGCTTTCATACCCTTGTGACCACGACCGCAGGTTTTCCCGTGGCCGCTGCCGATACCGCAACCGAGACGTTTGTGACGGTGCGTCGAACCTTCAATTTTAGGAAGAGTGTGAAGTTTCATTTTAATGATGAACTAAATGTTTGATTGATTACGAACGCGAAGCGCGAATCTGTTCGAGCGTGCGGAGCTTGCGGAGGCCGTCAAGCGTTGCCTTAACGAGGGCACCCGGATTGTTGGAGCCGAGCGACTTCGAGAGGACGTCCTTAACACCTGCAACTTCGAGCACTGCGCGAACTCCGCCGCCGGCGATAACACCGGTACCGGGAGAAGCCGGACGCAGAAGCACTTCACCACCGTCATGGGTTCCGACCACTTCGTGCGGAATCGTGTTGTTGCGGAGTTGGACTGCCGTCAGATTCTTGTGAGCGCGTTCCGTTCCCTTGCGAATCGCATCCGGAACTTCCTTCGCCTTGCCGTAGCCGACGCCGACATTGCCCTTTCCGTCACCGGAAACGACCAACGCAGCGAAGCTGAAGCGACGACCGCCCTTGACGACCTTGGCGCAGCGATTGATGTGGACCACCTTATCGATGTATTCGGAAGCTTCCGCTTCTTGGCGCGGAGCACGACGATCATTGCGGCGACCGCCCTGGCGTCCGTTCCCGCGTCCGCGGGGAGCCTGTTGAATGGGAGCTACGGCTTCCCCCGCCGGCGTTTCGTCCGGAGCGGCTGCGTTTTCAGGAGCTGAAATTTCTTGCGACATGGTGAATCCTTAGAATTGAAGACCGGCTTCGCGGAGTGCTTCCGCAAATGCCTTGACGGTTCCGTGATAGCGACGACCGGCGCGGTCGAAAACGATGGCATTGACGCCCGCTGCTTTCGCCTTTTCGCCGAAGAGCTTTCCGAAGGCCTTAGCACCGGCAACATTCGGAAGAATCTTCTGTGCGCGCAAATCTTTCTGCGTCGTCGAGCCGCCGAGAATGGTGCGTCCTTCGCCGTCAACGATAACCTGCGCATGAATGTGGAGATTCGTGAATTTCACAACCAAGCGCGGACGTTCCGCCGTACCCACAACCGTCTTGCGAATGCGATAGCGACGGCGTTGCAAAAGTTTAATTTTTCTGTCGTTCTTTTTCATTTATCAGAAAACGTTAGAGATTATGCAGTTTTCTTGCCTTCCTTGCGGAGGACGAACTCACCGACGATACGGACACCCTTGCCCTTGTACGGTTCAACCGGCTTGAACGCCTTAATGTCCGCAGCAACCTGGCCGACAACACGCTTGTCCGCACCGGAGATGTCAAGCTTAACACCGTCGGTAATGACAACCTTAATGCCTTCCGGAATATCGTAGATAATCGGGTGGGACTGACCGAGAGCGAGGTCCAACTTATTGCCGCTCATCACGGCCTTGAAACCGACGCCTTGGATTTCGAGCTGCTTCGAATAACCTTCGGTAACACCCTTGACCATGTTGTTGATGATCGCGCGGGCCGTACCGTGCATAGCACCGGCAAAGCGCGTGTCATTCAACGGCTTAACATGAACAAGACCGTCTTCGAGCTTGATTTCGACACAATCCGCAAACGTCTGCGAAAGTTTACCCTTCGGGCCTTCGACGTTAACGGTATTTCCGTTGACGGCGACCTTAACCCCTGCGGGAACTTGAACGGCGATTTTACCAATTCGACTCATTGTTTTGTCTCCTTGTTCTATGGGTGATTACCAAACCTGAGCGAGAATTTCGCCGCCGACCTTCTGCTGGCGGGCTTCTGCGTCGCTAAGGATGCCCTTGGAGGTGGTGAGAACCGAGATTCCCATCCCGCCGATGACTTTCGGAATGTCTCCGTAGCCCGTATAGATGCGGCGCCCCGGCTTCGAGATACGGTTGATTTCCGTAATAACCGGCTTCTTGCCGTTGTACTTCAGGGTGATTTCGATGACGGGAAGCTTATTCTTCTCCGTTTTCGTAAAATCTGCAATGTATCCCGCTTCCTTGAGAATACGGGCAACGCCTTCGCGCACCGAAGACCATTGTGCAGAAACGCTTTTCAGACCTGCGTGACTTCCGTTACGAATAATCGTAAGAAAATCGCCTAAGGTATCATGAGTAGCCATATTAAATTTTTCCTGTATTTGCGGTTAATGAATTACCAAGAAGCTTTCGTGACGCCCGGAATTTTACCGTTCGACGCGAGCTCGCGGAAGGTGATACGGGAAAGCCCGAACTTACCGATGTAGGCACGCGGACGACCCGTGATGCTGCAACGATTGCGCAGACGAATCTTGCTGGAGTTGCGGGGAAGCTTATCCAAAGCAACCTGTGCTTTGTAGAATTCTTCGTCGCTCGTTTCGGGATTCGCAATAATCGCCTTGAGGGAAGCACGCTTTTCGGCGTACTTGGCCACGAGACGGGCACGCTTCAGATTCTTTTCGATGGAAGATTTTTTTGCCATGACGTTATCCGATATTAGTTGTTAGCAGCATTTTCCGTAGCGGCCTTGGAAGACTTGCGGAACGGCATTCCCATGAGGCGGAGGAGTTCGCGACCTTCATCGTCGGTCTTAGCCGTCGTGACGATCGTGATATCCATCCCGATGTTCGCGCGCTGCGAACCGTCACCTTGCGTTTCCGGGAAGATCGTGTGGTCTGCGATACCGAGGGAGTAGTTTCCGCGGCCGTCGAGACGATTGGAAACTCCACGGAAGTCACGAATCATCGGCAGCGCAATGTAGATAAGGCGCGCCAAGAATTCATACATCGCATCGCCGCGAAGCGTAACCATGCAACCGAGCGGCATGCCTTCGCGAACACGGAAGTTCGAAACGCTCTTGCGCGCGTGGGTCACCACGGGGCGCTGTCCGGCAATCTTCGAAATTTCCTTGAGAACTTCCGCCTGGGCATTCTTGTCGGTGTCAGCAGCATAAGCCGAGTTGATGACAACCTTCGTGATTGCGGGAACCTGGTGCGGATTATCGATTTTGAGCGTCTTCTTGAGCTCCGGAACGACCTTCTCTGCGTAAATTTTCTTCAGAACAGGTGTGTGCATTTTCTAATTCTCTCCTGATTATTGTTTTGCAGCCTTCTTGGCATCATACTTCGAAGCGAGCATCACGTTGGAAGCATGAATCGGAGCTTCCTTGTCAATGATACCGCCTTCAACGCCGGCCTGTTCATTGGCCTTCGTGTGGCGCTTCACAATGTTGAGACCTTCGACAACCACCGTGTTCTTCGAGGGGAACACCGCGAGAATCTTCCCGCGCTTGCCTTTTTCGGAACCGGAGATAACAACGACCTCGTCGTCTTTCTTAAGATTTTGTTTTGCCATGATTAGAGCACCTCCGGTGCGAGAGAAACGATTTTCATGAATTTCTGACGGAGCTCACGAGCGACCGGCCCGAAAATACGGGTACCGCGCGGGTTTCCGTTAGCGTCGAGAATAACGACAGCATTCGAATCGAAGCGGAGATAGCTTCCGTCCGCACGGCGAATCGGAGCCTTCGTACGCACGACGACGGCCTTCACAACCTTGCCTTTTTTAACGGCATCGGGAGCACTCGGCGTCGAATCCTTAACCGCACAAACGATGATATCGCCGACGGAAGCCGTATCGGTAATCTGACCGAGACGGCGGATCATTTCAACTTGGCGTGCGCCGGTATTGTCGGCGACGTCCAAACGCGATTTAAGTTGTACCATAGTGTTTAGTCTCCTGCTTGATTAGACCGCGGCTTCGCCGACGATTTTAGCAGCCTGGACGATTCCGACAACGCGGAAGCGTTTCAGCTTGCTCATCGGACGCGTTTCCATGATTTCCACCTTGTCGCCGATGTTGCATTCATTCTTCTCGTCGTGAGCATGAATGACAGTCTTGCGTTTGATTTCCTTCCCGAGAATCGGGTGCGGTTTCTTATAAAAATACGTGACCTTTACGCTCTTATCGCCGGTTTTGCTAGTAACAACACCGATAAGAACTTTACGGGACGGACGTTTTTGTTCTTCAGACATGGTTAAATAATGTGGATGATTAGTTTTGCGCTGCCGACTTTTCGCCGAGAACGGTCATGATGCGAGCGTTCTCGCGACGAAGCGTGCGAATACGAGCCGGATTCTGAACCTGACCCGTCTGCGAACGCAGACGCAGGTTCAAGAGTTCCTCACGGTTTTCACGAAGCTTCTTGGAAAGTTCTTCCACGGAGTTTTCGCGAATTTTCGCGGCAGCAGTTTGTTTGTTTTGTGCGCTCATTTTTGTGTGAAAGGGCGATAAAATAGTTTTCAGTCACAGAATGCAATACTTTTTTACAAGTAGAGCTCCTGTTGTTCACGGCTGATGAATCGGCAACGAATCGGAAGCTTCGTGTCGGCAAGGCGCATAGCTTCGCGGGCTGCGGACAGCGGAACACCCGAAACTTCGAAGAGCATCGTTCCCGGGCGGATGATAGCGGCCCAGTATTCGACGTTCCCCTTACCCGAGCCCATTCGGACTTCAGCCGGCTTTTGGGTGACCGGCTTGTGCGGGAACACGCGCATCCACATTTTTCCTTTACGCTTCAAGCTGCGGGAAATGGCGACGCGAGCCGCTTCGAGTTGGGCAGCCGTCATACGGCAACGTTCCAAAGCCTGAATACCGAATTCGCCGAAAGCGAGATCGTTGCAGGACTGAGCCGTTCCGTAAATACGTCCCTTTTGAACCTTACGGTATTTAACGCGAGATGGTTGAATGTTTGCCATTGGATTTTCCTTTCTCTATAGGAGTGGAATTAGATTTCAGATTCCTTCGTGCAGATCCAGCACTTGATTCCGAGCTTTCCGTAAACCGTGCTGGCTTCGGCGAATCCGTAGTCAATGTTTTCGCGGAGCGTGTGCAGCGGAACGCGACCGACGCGAGCGGACTCAACGCGGGCGATTTCTGCGCCGCCGAGACGGCCTGCGATGCGGAGACGGATACCGTCAGCACCCATGCTCATCGTAGCCTGGATGGCCTTCTTCATTGCACGACGAAACGCGATACGGCGTTCGAGCTGGAGCGCAATATTCTCCGCAACGAGCTGTGCAACGAGGTCCGGCTTCTTGATTTCCTGGATGTCGAGGATAACGTCCTTGCCCGAGATCTTGGCGAGATCGTCGCGAAGCTTTTCGAGCTCTCCGCCCTTACGACCGATGACAACACCCGGCTTCGCGGTGAAGATCTTCACGCGGATACGAGCACCCGCACGTTCGATCGAAATCGAAGGAACGCCTGCCTGACGCAGCTTTTCACGAAGGAACTCACGAATTTCGTAGTCGCTCTTGATGTTCGCGGGGAACGTCTTCTTGTCTGCGAACCAACGAGATTCCCAGTTGCGGCGAACCGCGAGACGAAAACCGATAGGATTTGTTTTCTGACCCATAGTCTAAAATTGCGGATGGTTATTTCTTATCGCCGACCACGATCGTGATGTGGCAGGTGGATTTGCGAATCGGATGCGCGCTGCCTTTCGCCGTCGGGCGGAAGCGCTTCAGCATCGGACCCTGCCCGGCCGTAGCGGCAACAACGACCAAATCCTTTGCGGAGAGATTGTTGTTGTTTTCGGCGTTAGCAATGGCACTGTTGAGCGTCTTAGCCAGCAGGCGAGCGGATTTACGCGGAATAAAACGGAGAAGATCTGCCGCTTCGAGTACCGGGCGACCTTGAATTTGGCGTGCAACGTCACGCACCTTAGCCGGCGTCATGCGTGCAAACTTGGTAATAGCTTTAACTTCCATGTGGAACTAAGTTAAAAAGTAATGGTTTTGAGTCTGACCGAATCTCCGGTCAAAATCGTTTGATTGGTATTGAGTTGTGTAATCAGCGCGACGGCGTGCTCCGCATCGGATTCGGCAATGATGAGTTCCGCGACAGAGTCGCCGTTGCGTTCGACGACGCAAAGCGCTCCCGTACAGAAATTCTTTTCCATTCCCGAATCGAGGAGGATTAAGTCGGCGCTCGTTCCCGCAGTCACCACTTGAACCGAGGCAAGTCCTTCCGAGGCAATCTCGTAGGACAAGACCTTGGCAAAAAGCGTTCCCGCAAGCCCGATAAACATCAGGCTTGCGACAAGCATTGCGACTGCGGAACGCGATTTCACGAATTAGACAGCTTTCTTCGTAGGTGCCGTGTGAGCCTTGAACGTACGCGTCGGCGCAAATTCACCGAGCTTGTGGCCAACCATGTTTTCCGTCACGTACACGGGAACGAAAACCTTCCCGTTGTGAACGTTGAGGTTGAGTCCGACAAAGTCCGGCGTCACCGTGGAGCGACGCGACCAGGTTTTGATCGGCTTGTGATCTCCGGCCTTCTGTGCCGCCTGCACCTTCTCCATGAGAGAAGCTTCGACGTAAAAGCCTTTTTTGATTGAACGTGCCATTGTCTATTAGCCCTTCTTAACTTTGCGTCCGTTACGACGAACAATAATATGAACGTTCGTGGACTTGGATTTGATACGCGTCGGGAAGCCTTTCGCGAGCTGTCCCCACGGCGAGCAGAGGTGCTGACGACCGCCGCCGCCCTTGGACTTACCCTGACCCCCGCCGTTCGGGTGGTCAACCGGGTTCATGACCATACCGCGGACACGCGGACGACGTCCGAGCCAACGGTTACGGCCGGCCTTGCCGAGCGTGCGGTTGTAGTGTTCGCCGTTTCCGACATAGCCGATCGTCGCGCGGCAGTCCGCGTTCAGATAGCGTTGTTCGCCGGAGGGCATCTTAACGATTGCGAGGTCACCTTCGATACCTAGCAACTGAGCGGCATTACCTGCAGAGCGGGCGATGCGAGCCTTCTGGCCGGGTTCCATCTGGATAGCGTGGATGAAGGTTGCGGGAGCGATGTAGCGGAGCTTGACCGTGCAGCCCGGGTTGAATTCTTCAACCGGATTCATCGTCGAAATGACGGTGTCGCCGATGTTCAGACCTTCGGGAGCGAGAATGTAAGCCTTTTCGCCGTCCGTGTACTGGATGAGCGCCAAATTCGCAGAGCGGTTCGGATCGTATTCGATCGCAAGAACGGTCGCCGGAATTTCGACTTTCGCACGACGGAAGTCCACCAAGCGATAGAGACGCTTGTGCCCTCCACCGCGACGACGCGAGGTGATGCGACCATTGTTGTTGCGGCCGCCGGTACGATTCTTGGATTCAACCAAGTCTTTTTCCGGACGCTTCTTGGCGAGGTCCTGCTTGTTGCGGACGAGGAAGCGCTGCGAAGGCGTGAGCGGACGATTAGATTTGAGTGCCATATTATATGTTCCTCTATCTTAAAACGTTAAATGAGTTCAATCTTGTCACCCTTCTTGAGCGTGACGATTGCTTTTTTAACATCCGGAGCCTTGATGACTTCACCGCGCTTCGTGCGGGATTGCTTCACCTTGCCCTTGGTGTTGACGACGTGGACGCGTTCGACGGTGACCTTGAAGGTCGCTTCAACCGCCTTGGCGATTTCCGGTTTTTCCGCGTTCGGGTAAACTTCAAAAACGTACTTATTCGCTTCCGCGAGAACAGCCGTTTTTTCGGAGACGAGCGGACGTTTGAGGACGCTGTATGCAGATTTCATAGTGAATATTCTCCTTATTGAGCGCGTTCGATGAGTTTCTGCAAGCCCTGTTCGCTGACCAGCACCTGGTCAAATGCGACGAGGTCCAACGCATTGAGCGTTGCGGCATCCGTAACGGAGACGCGCGCGATATTGCGGATGGAGAGCACCGTGTTGTCGTCCCAAGCTTCGGAAACGATCAGCATCTTCCCCTTCGGGAAAACCTTCGAGAAGACGGCATTCATGAGCTTCGTCTTCGGCTCGGTAGCTTCAAAGCGTTCGATGACGTTCAGACCGCCTTCGTTAGCGAGATCGACGAGAGCACGCGCGAATGCGAGCTTTTTCATCTTGGCATTGATCGACTTGGACCAATCGCGGGGACGCGGGCCGAAAACAACGCCGCCCTTGTAGAGCTGCGGAGCGCGCTTGTCGCCGTGACGGGCGCCGCCGGAACCCTTCTGCGGGCCCTGTTTCTTACCGGAGCCGGCGACTTCGCCGTAGTCCTTGGTCTTGGCACTGCCCTGGCGCAGATTCGCCTGGTAGGCAACGATTGCCTGTTTCAACGCTGCAACGCCCTTGCCTTCTTCAAGCTGCGGGAGAGCAAATTCTTTTTCGGTGCAGGAGCTTCCGTCAACTGTGTAAACTTTAAGTTTCATCGTTCAGTTCTCCTTATTTTGCTTTTTTAGCTTCACGAACGTACACGAGGTCTCCGTTCGCACCGGGGATGCTACCCTTGATGAGAATGAGATTCTGATCTTCGACGATCTTAACGACCGTGAGATTCTGCGTCGTGCGACGAACCTGGCCCATGTGACCCGGCATGTCTTTTCCTTTGAAGACGTGACCCGGCGTCTGACGCATCCCGATGGAACCCGGGCGGCGGTGCATCATGTGACCGTGGGAAGCCGGCTGTCCGGCTTGGTTGTGACGCTTGACGTTACCCTGGAAACCGCGACCCTTGGTCGTTCCGATAACGTCAACAATTTGACCTTCTTTGAAAGTCGTGACGGTAAGGACGTCACCGACTTTATATTCGGGAGCTTTGTCGTCAAAGCGGATTTCGCTCAACACGGCGTGCGTGTCGATACCGGCTTTGGCAAAATGCCCTTGAACGGGCTTTGTCAAACGCTCTTTTTTCTGGGCGCCGTAGGCAATTTGTACGGCATTGTATCCGTCAGACTCAGTGGTCTTGACTTGAACAACAGGGCACGGACCCGCTTGAACCACGGTCACGGGAACGAGGTTATCGTTCCCGTCGTAGATTTGGGTCATCCCAATTTTTTTGCCAATCAGTTGTAACTTCATTTTGTCTAAGAGGCAGGTGGAGGTTTAATTCCGTTTGCACAGACCTGCTTTAGGCTGCTAAATCTCGTTTTATGTCGATTCTTTTACAGTCCTAAGCCTATCCGAAAAACGAAAATTTTTCAGTTATTGATTACGGTTTAGCAGGATTAGACATTAATGCTAATGTCGACGCCTGCGGGAAGATTCAGTTTCTTGAGTTCATCGACCGTTTGAGCGGTCGGACCGATGATGTCGATCAGGCGCTTGTGAGTGCGCTGTTCGAATTGATCCATCGATTTCTTGTCAACGTGCGGCGAGCGGTTAACCGTCCAACGCTCAATAGAGGTCGGAAGCGGCACCGGGCCGGAAACGCGAGCGCCTGTGCGCTTCGCGGTTTCGACGATATCGCCGGCAGATTGATCGATTACTCGATAGTCAAAGCCTTTGAGTTTAATACGAATTTTTTGACGAGCCATAGCTGTAAAAACTGAAGTTAAATGTTAGAATTACGAGCGAGCCGGAGCGCGGGAAGCCGTTTCGACGATTTCCTTGAGAACGTTCGAGGGCACCTGTTCGAAGTGGTCCGGTTCCATCGTGTAGGAAGCACGGCCCTTGGAGAGGGAGCGAACGTCCGTCGCATAACCGAACATCGTCTGGAGCGGAACCATCGCGTTGATGGTGCAGACCCCGTTCTTGGTTTCCATGTTCTGGATTTGACCGCGACGACGGTTCAAGTCACCCATGATGTCGCCCTGGTATTCTTCCGGCGTGACGACTTCAACCTTCGTAATCGGTTCGAGGAGGATCGGAGCAGCCTTTGCCATAGCATCCTTGAGAGCGAAAATACCCGCCATCTTAAATGCCATTTCGGAGGAGTCGACTTCGTGGAAGGAACCGAAGACGATGCGAGCCTTGAAGTCGATGACCGGGTAGCCGGCAATCGTACCGTTGTTCGCCGCTTCCTGAATACCTTCGATCGTCGGCTTGATGTATTCCTTCGGGATGACGCCACCGACGATTTCGTTGATGACTTCGATACCCTTGCCCGGATTCGGTTCGATTTCGATTTCGGCGTGACCGTACTGACCGCGACCGCCGGACTGGCGGACGAATTTGCCGATACCGCGGGAGTTGCCCGTGATCGTTTCGCGGTAGGAGATCTGCGGACGGCCGGACTTGGCTTCAACCTTGAATTCGCGACGCAGACGGTCAACGATAATGTCGAGGTGGAGCTCACCCATACCGGAGATGATGGTTTGTCCCGTTTCCTGGTCGGAAGAGACACGGAAGGTCGGGTCTTCCTGAGCGAGGCGCTGCAGACCGATGGAAAGCTTTTCCTGGTCAGCCTTGGTAGCCGGCTCAATAGCCATCGAGATAACCGGTTCCGGGAAGGACGGCGGTTCGAGGATGATATCTTCTTCACGCGTGCAGAGCGTGTCACCCGTCACGATTTCCTTCGGCCCGATAACGGCACAGATGTCTCCGGAGTAAGCCGTGTCGATTTCTTCGCGGTCCATAGCCTTCATAATCATGAGGCGGGAAACGCGTTCCGTCTTACGGGTGCGCGGATTGTAGAGAGCATCACCCTTCTTGAGCGTACCGCGGTAAACGCGGAAGAAGACGAGCTGTCCGACATACGGGTCAGACCAAAGCTTGAAGCAGAGACCGATCGGCTTTGCATTGTCGTCCGGTTCAACACCGATTTCGGTTTCACCATCGTCCTTGAACGCCTTCATCGGCGGAAGGTCGAGCGGAGACGGCAGGTAGTCGACGACGCAGTCGAGCACCATTTGAACACCCTTGTTCTTGAAGGAAGAACCCGGGATAACACCGACGAATTCGAGGGAGAGCGTGGCTTTACGAATTGCGACGCGGAGTTCGTCTGCGGTGATATCTTCGCCGCCGAGGTACTTTTCAGCAATCGTATCGTCGAAGTCGGAAACGGCTTCGATGAGGCCTTCGCGATACTTGTCGTAGTCCGCCTTCATGTCGGCCGGAACTTCCGTGACCGTGTAGCGCATGCCCTTCGGGTCGGTTTCGTCGTAAACGTAAGCACAGCCCTTGACGAGGTCGATGAGCCCGGCGAAGGAGTCGCCAGCGCCGATCGGGATGTAAAGCGGGTGGGCATTGCCGCGGAGTTTTTCGCGGATACCGTTGACGGCATTGAAGAAGTCAGCGCCCGTACGGTCCATCTTGTTGATGTAGGCAATACGCGGAACGCTGTACTTGTTCATCTGGCGCCACACCGTTTCGGACTGGGGCTGCACACCGGCAACCGCACAGAAAACGGCGACCGCACCGTCGAGCACGCGGAGCGAGCGTTCGACTTCGGCCGTGAAGTCCACGTGACCGGGAGTGTCGATAACGTTCAGGCGGTGCGGGATTTTTGCAAACGGACCGTCAGCAACCGTCCATCCGCAGGAAACAGCGGCGGAGGTAATCGTGATACCACGTTCCTGTTCCTGTTCCATCCAGTCGGTCGTAGCTGCGCCTTCGTGAACTTCACCCGTTTTGTGGATGACGCCCGCGTAGAAGAGAATACGTTCGGAGGTCGTGGTCTTGCCTGCGTCGATGTGAGCGGCAATACCGAAGTTACGTGTGTATTCCAACGGAGCTTTACGTCCGGAGGAGTTTTTGCTGGAAAGTGCGGCGGCCATTGTAAATATGCTCGACTTTTTCGGTTAAAAATTAGTTACCCCAGCGGAGGTGCGCAAACGCGCGGTTCGCCTGGGCCATCTTGTGGGTTTCTTCGCGTTTCTTAACAACCGTTCCCGTGTTGTTGTAAGCGTCGATGAATTCGGCTGCCAACGATTCCGTCATCGGCTGTCCTTTACGGGCAGAAGCTGCATTCACGAGCCAGCGGAAAGCCATGCTCGTCTGGCGTTCGTGGGAGATTTCGACCGGAACCTGATAGGTCGCACCACCAACGCGGCGGCTCTTGACTTCCAACTTCGGGCGGCAGTTTTCGAGAGCACCGAGGAGAAGTTCCATCGGGTCACCCTTTTCAAGTTTTTCACTGACGCGTTCAATCGCGCCATAGACAATGCGCTGAGCAACAGTCTTCTTGCCGTTTTTCATAACGACATTGATGAGCTGGCTCACGAGCGGGCTGTTATAACGTGCATCCGGCTGGTGCACCTTTTTCGTTGCTTTACGACGACGTGACATTGCAGAAGTCTCCTATAGCTTAAATTATTTTCCGCCCTTCGGACGCTTAACGCCGTACTTCGAGCGGCTGCGGCGACGCTTTTCAACGCCTGCGCAGTCGAGCGGACCGCGAACAATGTGGTAACGCACACCCGGCAAGTCCTTAACACGACCGCCGCGGATCAGCACGACGCTGTGTTCCTGGAGCTTGTGTCCTTCGTCCGGAATGTAGGAAATGACTTCCGTTCCCGTCGTAAGGCGAACCTTCGCAACTTTACGTTGAGCGGAGTTCGGCTTTTTAGGCGTACGCGTCATAACCTGAATGCAGACGCCGCGTTTGAACGGCGAGCAATTCAAGGCGGGTGATTTCGACTTGATGTTGGCTTTAGCCCGCGGCTTGCGGACGAGTTGATTGATTGTTGGCATGTCCTAAACTTGAAATTGAAATAAAAAGGAACGTTGAAAAAAAAGCATTTGGCAACAAGATGCAAGATTTTTTTGAAAAATTTAAAAATTTTCTTGATTATTATTTGAAAAAATTTCAGTTGCGCTCCCGCGGCCTCTCCCCGTAGCATCTTCCCCATGAGTGAAAATGCCGCCATCGAATACTATTTCATTGATGCCCGAGGCACCCGAAACGGGCCGCATTCCGAGGCGGACTTTTTAGCCAAATTTACAAACGGCGAAATCCTTCCGGACACACCGGTCTGGCGCACGGGCGAAGCAAACTGGCAACCGCTCAAAGCCGTACGCAAGCTCTGGTTCCCCGAAGCGGCGCAGGTAGTCCCCGCCTTCGAACAGCTCTCCGCCTCGACCGGGCTCGGTTCGATTCTCTCCGACGCGTGGAACTTCCTTTTCTTCAGAAACCATTTTTGGCTCCTTCTCGCTGGAGGAATTATTTGGCTTCTGATTGAATCCGCCGCCGGCCTCGTCGGTGCAGACCTCCTCCTCTCGTTCGTCACGCCCTACCTTTGCTACTTCGTATTCCTGAGCTTCCTCCGGCAATGGGATCGCAGAGAAGGCCCGGAATTTTCGGATCTCTTCCCGCTGAAAACGTTTTTCTTCCTCCCGTGGTTGCGCGCCCTCGGGGCCTCCGTCCTTTCCTCGCTCACCGTTTTTGTTCCCTTCGTACTGGCAGCCCTCATCTGCTTCGGCGGGGTAATCGGTGTCGCCCATAAACATCCGGAACTCGTTGAACGAAACACTCAGCTCATCGACGTGCTTTTAGAAGTCAGTCAAAAAGTCCAAGCCCTCGGCCAGACCGATGAGTTTCCGCAAATTACCGTCGAAACCGAACAGGATGCCGATGACGCCCTGCCCGAAATCGAGTCCGCGGAAGTCGTTTTCCCCAACAACCCGACGCTCACCGAAGAGCTCGCCGTCAACACGGAAATCCTGGAGGAAGCCGGTGAAAGCTATGCGGAAATGGCAGAAGTCGTCTTCGAATCACCGATTTTCTGGATTGCGGCAGTGCTCTCGCTCCCGTTTGTCGCACTCGGTATTTTCTTCTCCGTTCGCCTCTCCTTGGCAACTTACCTCCCGCTCGATACGGAACTCGGTGTTATCGACTCCCTCAAATATTCTTGGAAACTGACCTCCGGGAATTTCCTGAAAATCCTTGTCCTCAGCATCCTAGTCCTCTTTGGCACGCTTTTCGGAACACTGATCACGCTCGGTTTCGCTCTCTTCGTCCTCTATCCGTACGCCCTCGCCGTCGGCGCAGTCCTCTACGCCAAGCTGGTTAAATCCCGTCCGGATCTGGCCATTCCGCCTTCCCGCCTTTAGCTTTCCCGAAGCCGGATGGCGCTCTCCTCCTTCGGCCATCCCTCCTCGTCAAGTTCTCCGCCGAACTTACTGCTTTGCGGAAAAATAACTAGCGTCTGCGAATCAATTACATAGACGGATTCCTCCGGATCTCCCTCCCCACTCGGAAAATACGTCGGAACGGCTTCCAAATACCCGGGCACAAGAGCAGAAAGATCCTGCGGAAACGCTCCGGTCTCTTGACGATACTCGTAACAGGCCAGCTCAAGCTTCGCCCGGGAGATCCGGTTCCGAGACTTCGTTCGCAAAAAAAGTAACGATTTCGCCGAAGAAAACATTCCCCAACCCTCATCCTCAAGAGAATCAAAGGGTCCGTAGATATTAATATAGGAACGAAATTTCCGATAAGGGTCTTTTTGGCGCTCCTTGGATATTTGAGCAATTTCCTCCAAAGGAAGGCGCGCTTCGATGGCCGGCAACAGGGACAATGCCTCCTTTGCCCAAGTCTTTTTTAAACCTTGTAACCGGAAACGATCCCAAGCACCCTTGCCCCCGACAAGCCAAGCCATCTCAGGCCCATCCCCGCCTCCAAGCAGGTAATCGAAATACGCAACACCCCAGTTGAGCTCCCGCCGCAAGACTTCGTGAAAATCGGGCATTTCCCTTTCCGCCTCGTCGAGGCATGCCTTGAGAGACTTAATTGCCTCCGCATCAGGCCGTTTTTTAGCCAAGAAAAACTCGGCAATCTCATTTTCAAGCTGCCCCCGCCACCCCATCGAAAGCGCCATCGGCAACAAGCAGGACGCTTCCCGTTCACGAAAACGCAACAACGCATGAAATTTCGTAAAATATTCTCGAGCGGCTACGGGATTACCGACCTTCAGCTCTGAGCGAATTTTCAAACGAACAGTCGTGATAAGCTCTCCACAGTGAAGGGAGTGGTGAAAAACCGGCTCTCTGTACAAACGCCCAATGTCCTCCCGAAAATCCTCCTCTTCTTCAAAGATCGCCCACAACTCACGATTTTCCGGCAAATTCACAATTTTCTGAACCGCAAGTGCATCCCAAGGCACCGTGCAGCCCAAAAACATTGCGGTAATTTCGGCAATCAGCGCTCCGGGAGAAATGTCAAGCTCCGCCAATAACTCAACTTCCTTACGTTTCCCATAAGCCCCCGCCAAGATACGCTCTTTGATATATGATGCAACGGCAACCTGCTCGTCACTTGCCTCCGCGTCTTCCCGTGCCGCCGCTTTTTTCGCATACTCTAAAAAGCGAAGTGTCCCCGCGCCGTCAACGGAACCCGGAGAATTGACCTGCAACGGCGTAGCGTCCGGCATCGGCTCCAACGCCGGCCAAATCACATAAATTGCCAGTGCCCCGAACGTGCCTCCGACGACAGTAAAAAGCGTTCGCTTTGAGAAATGTTTCATCTCTTCAAGATAACGACAAACACTCCTGAAGAAAAGCTTTTACTCCAAAGAAAAAGATCCCGCCGCTTTCTCTTGCGTTTCGTGAGAGAGAATGAAATGCTTTGCGCCCGTTTTTTTCAAAAATGAAGGCTATCAGAAACATCGCAATCATCGCTCACGTCGACCACGGGAAGACCACCCTCGTCGACAAAATCATCCAGCAGGCGAAAATGTTTCGCGACAATCAGGAAATGCACGAGTGCTTTCTGGACAGTAACGATCTGGAGCGGGA
The DNA here is from genome assembly GCA_045651925.1 of Candidatus Spyradenecus sp. Taxonomy (GTDB): domain Bacteria; phylum Verrucomicrobiota; class Verrucomicrobiia; order Opitutales; family UBA953; genus Spyradosoma. The sequence continues at coordinate 21,936 of JAZRTJ010000010.1, forward strand.
ACGCGGTATCACGATTCTTTCAAAAAATATCTCCATCCAATACAAGGGCGTCAAAATCAATGTCATCGACACGCCCGGACACAGCGACTTTGGCGGCCAAGTCGAACGTGTCCTGAACCTGACCGACGGCGTCATCCTGCTCGTCGATTCCGCCGAAGGGCCGATGCCGCAGACGCGCTTCGTACTCGAAAAAGCCCTGCGCCTCGGTAAAAAAGCCATCGTCCTTGTTAATAAAATAGATAAACCGGATGCCCGCCCGACAGAGGTCGTCAATTCCGTCTTCGACCTGTTTTGCGAGCTCAACGCCAACGAAGACCAGCTCGACTTCCCCTTGCTCTACGCGAGCGGCCGCGACGGCTGGGCCGTCAAAGATCTGGAAAACGACCCGCGCACATCCATCGTTCCGCTTCTGGATGCCGTTCTCGAACACATTCCGGCACCGGCCGTCGTCGAAGGCCCGTTGCAGATGCAAATTGCGACCCTGGACTACTCGGATTACGTCGGCCGCATCGGTATCGGCCGCGTCGCCCGCGGAACGATCCGCCTAAACTCGCCCGTCGTCGTGCTCGACCGCGACGGCAAAACGCGCAACGCCCAAATTAAACAGCTGTTCACCTTTGAAGGTCTGGATCGCCAGGATTGCGACAGCGTCGAATGCGGCGACATCTGCGGCGTGGTCGGCATTGAAGATATTTACGTTTCGGACACGATTGCGGACGCGGAGGCACCGGAAATGCTCCCGCCGATTGCGATCGACGAGCCGACGATTTCCATGGTTTTCCGCGTGAACGATTCGCCGTTTTTCGGGAAAGACGGAAAATTCGTCACCGCCCGCCACATCCGCAACCGTCTCCTGAAGGAATCGCAAAGCGACGTCGCCCTGCGCGTGAAGGAAGCCGGCAACGGCGGCGAGATGTTCGAGGTCGCCGGGCGCGGGGTGCTCCATATTTCCATTCTGATCGAAACGATGCGACGGGAAGGCTTCGAACTTGCCGTCTCGCGTCCCCGCGTCATCACGAAAGTCGTGGACGGCGTTTTGCACGACCCGATGGAGCAACTGACGATCGACGTCCCCGAAGAATTCGCCGGCAACGTCATCACGCTCGTCGGTCAACGTCGCGGCGAGATGAAACACATGGAAACGCGCGGCAATCGCCAGCTCATCGAATTTACGATTCCGACGCGCGGCATCATCGGCCTGCGCTCGAAAATCCTCACAGCCTCGGCAGGAGAAGCCATCGTTTCGCACCGCTTCGACCACTACGCACCGTTTAAGGGAGATATTCCCGCGCGCGTGAACGGCTCGATGGTTTCACTCGGCCAAGGCAAGGCGGTCGCCTACGCGATCGACGCTCTCCAGCTACGCGGAACATTTTTCATCGACCCCGGCGAAGAGACCTATGAAGGCATGGTCGTCGGCGAACACTGCAAGGACAAGGACCTTCCGGTCAATCTCCAAAAGGGGAAAGAACTGACGAACATGCGCGCGGCAGGCAGCGACCGTAAGATGAAAATCGCCCCCGCAACCAAGCTCTCACTCGAACAAGCCCTGGAATACATCGCGGACGACGAACTCGTCGAGGTTACGCCGCATTTCATCCGCCTCCGCAAAATCCACCTGACGGAAGAAGGCCGCAAGCGTGCCGCCAAAGCCCTCAAAGACGGAATCGCCGGCTAAGCCGCCCGCCGCCACACACTCTCTACTAAGGAATGATAAGCAATAACGACAAAATCACGCGCGGGATTCCCGCGCTCTGCAACATCTTAGGCAAATACACGAGCATCGCCCTGCTGTTTTGGGTCGTTTTCTGCATTTTAAAGTTCTTCTTTGTTCAATTCGGAATCGTCGTCGGAGCCGCCGGCATTCTCTGCGCCATCCTCATCGTCCTGCCTTTCCTCACAAAGCGATAAGGCGATTCCGGTAAAATTTGTCGCCCGCAAATCTTAATTGCATTTGCGCCGCAGGCGGATTCTCGCATAATCATTCGTAAAATGAACTCGGCGTTAAAAAGAGGCGGACTCGGAATCCTGAAAAAACTTGCACTAAACATTTTTTTTGCGGGAAGCCTGTTTGTGGCGGGAACACTCGCCGCCCGGGCCGAAACGACGACTCCGGATCTGAGCCCGCTCGCTGCCGAATCCGCCCGCAACGCGAAAACCCGTGCCGACGCCATTCTCGCCCGCAATGCCTTGCAAAGCGGACTCATCGGTCTCGCAGTTAATTTCACCGATGACATTCTGGTACGGGAAGCCGAGCTTTCGGACACCCAACGCGACATCGCCCTAATCATTCGGGCCTCCGCGCAAATCGACGGCGGCAAATTCGACGAAGCCGAAAAAACACTCGCCGAAGTCCGTAGCGAATCCTCCGCCAAAACTCTCCGCCTCGCCTGGATTAAAATCGGCAAGTCCGAATTTTGGAAAGCCGGAGAAATTATCCGCCTCGTCAAAGCCGATGAACTCTCGGCAGGCGACCGCGTCTGGCTGGAATTGGCACAGGGAATTTTAGCCAAACAATCGGGAAGCATCGACGACGCCGGCGTTCGGAAAATTTTTGAAAGCGTCATTAAAAAAGGGATTAACCCGGCCCAGCGCTCGCAATTCGAATACGTCCAAACTTGGGCAAATGCGACGTTCGTCCCCGAGCTTTCGGAGGAAGAAATCGTAGCCTTGCGCGAGCAGGCCGTCCGAGCCAAGGGAACGCGAGAAGGCGCCCGCCTCTCCAAGCTACTCGCCCTTTCGATTAACCGCAAGGCCCACGGCGGCAACGCCTCCGCGACGCGCGCCGAAGCCCGCCAAGCCCTCCGCGATGCGGGAACGGTCCCGCCGGACCTGCGCCCCGAATTCGATTTTCTCGAAGGCACCCTCCAAGACTCGCCGAGTTCCGTTGCCGCCCGCCGCGCGTTCATGCGCGTCATCCGCCAGCGCCCGGATCTCCCGCTCCAAGACGCCGCCGTCGCCGGTCTCTACCGCCATGTCAGCAAGCTCGTCGAAAACAACGAACGCGATGCGGCGATTGTCGCCGTAGGCGAAATCAACGACTTTTTTGAGGCGGCACACAACGAACCCGAAACGCTTCACAACGGCGCCAAAGCGAGCGATTCCGGAAAACCGGCTCCCGCCTCGCGTCTGCTCGACCTCGAGCTCTTCCTCCGCGCCCGCCTTTCCAAGCTTGTCGGCGACGACCTGCGCGTCGAGCAATTAGCGAACGAGCTACTCGAAAAATGCCCGACGAGCCCGCTCGTCCCCGATGTGCTCCGCCTGCTCACGATCGAAGCGATGAGCCGCCGCGAATACCGACGCGCCGTCCCCTACCTCGAAAAACTGCGGGATGCCGAACCCTCGGAAGCGGAAAAAGCCAAGATCAGCATCATTCTCGCAGACTGCCACTTCCTCAGCGGGGACTACGACCTCGCCGCCGACGTTTATTCCCGCACCGAACTCAAGGAATACGCAGGCGTGGTATTCTCCCAGCGAGTCCTCTGCGACATCCGCTCCGGCAAATTCGACGCCGCCGAAGCCCTGATCGAAGCCCAGAAAAAGGCGCCGGCGAGCTTTGACCGCGACTGGATTTTCCGCGCCGAATGCAATCTCATCGAACGCCTCCGAAAGACCGGAAACTTAGACGAAGCCGCCGCGCAATGCCTCCGCTTCCTCAACCAAAAGGACGTGCCCGACGCCTACCGCCTTCGTGCTCTATGGGCTCAAGCTCAGCTTGCAATCGAACAAAATATCCCGGAAATCGCCGTCGCCGCCGCAGATGAAATCTCCCGCATACTGGAAAACCAGAGTCGGGAAAATACCTTTGCCCTGCCCAAGGCACTCGAGACACTGAAGTCCGACGCGATGTTGCTCAAGGCACGTGCGCTTTTGCGCGGCGGCGATTTGTCGGCGGCCCGCAAGCAACTCGACGAATTGAGAAGCGCCTTCCCGGAAAGCAACGCCGCCGTCATTTCCTATCTCGACGAAGGCCGTGCGCTCGCGGAAAAAAGTCTGCAGTTCGACGCCCTGAACTGCTTCGAACGTCTAATCAATTACTGTGAACGCAATCCGAAGTTTTCCAATTACGCACCTGCCGCCTACTCGGAAGCAGCTCAACAGGAAGTTTCGCTCGGCCGCACCCGCGAAGCCATCGACCGCTTGGCCCTGCTTTTGAAAAAGCACGGAAACGACCGCCTCAAAGAAACCATCCGCATGCGCCAGGCCGACCTCTTCCGCCTGCTCAACGACTTCGAGTCCGCGCTCGCCATCTACGATCAACTCTATCTTCACTACGCCCAAGAAGCCAAAGTGCCGGACCACGTCAATCTCGAACGTATCGCGATTGCCCGGGCTGACTGTCTATTGGCACTGGCCTCCGGAATCCGCAAATCCGATGATGCCGAGACCCGAGCCGGGCTTCAGGAAGCGATGCGCAAGGCCATCAACGCCTACGAAAAAATCTGCGAATCCCCGCTTTCTTCCGCCGAAATCTGCGCCGAGGCCGGCAATAAATGGGGTTACGCGACCGCCGAATTCGTCCGTCTGCTCGAAAATCCGAGCGAGAGTTCGAAGCTTCAAGCCAACACGGAGGCACGAAAAATCTATTGGCGCGTCATCAATTCCGTCATCTCGCGCGCCTCGAAGGGCGGCGTTGACCCCTCGGAGAACTGGGGCGTTTCGACCGGCTACTGGCTCGCCCGCAGCTTCTTTGCCATCGCGGACCTCTGCGAAGAGGCCGGCGACTATGCCGAAGCCCGCAAGGCTTACGAACAGGTGAAAAACTGGAGCGCCCGGGGCTGGATGCCCGGCTCCGAATACGCGCGTTCCCGCGAAGAAGCCATCCGCGACAAATAATTTTCCCGCAACACGATTTTTATGAACACAGAACCCTATCAGTTTTATTTCCTGAGCGACGGCGGTCCGTTTGTTTGGGTGCTCCTCGGAATCGGACTCTTCGGACTTGTTTTTCTGATTGAACGCGGCCTGTACCTCCATCGCCGCCAGATTCCCTCCCGCGAATTCCTGGGCGGAATTTTTAACAATCTTCGCAAGGGACGCTACATCGAAGCGCTGACGGTCTGTGAGAACACGGAAGGCCCCGTCGCCCGCGTCGTCAAAGCCATCCTACTCCACCGCTCGGAAAGCGAAGAGCGCATGCGCCTCGCCGCCGAGGAAGCGGCCATCGCGGAAATCCCCGCCCTCGAACGCCGCGCGGGTACCCTTAACACCCTCGCCAGGATCGCACCGCTCGTCGGTCTCGCCGGAACCGTCTTCGCCCTGCTTCGAGCCTTCCTGCACATGACCGCCGCCGGCCACTACGCCACTGCCGACCTCTTTTCCGCCGACATCGCTCAAGCGCTTGCCGCCACCGGCCTCGGCCTCATCATTGCCATCGTACTCCAACTCGGCCACCACTTTATTTCCGGACGTATCCGCGCGCTGACTTACGATATCGACAAAACCGCAATCGCCGTCATCCGCTTTTTGAATTACGAAATCCACCTTCCGGAATCGGATTCCGAGGCTTCTCCCGAACAATAGAGCCTAAACGCGCGACGTGTTCACGCTTAAAGACATTCGCTTGCGCTTCGGACCGCGCGAGCTCTTCAGAGGGATCGACGCTACAATCAATGCGCGGGAACGCATTGGCCTCGTCGGCTCCAACGGTGCGGGCAAATCCACGCTCCTCAAGATCCTCGCCGGGCTTCACGACTACGACTCCGGAGAAATTGCCGCCGCCAAGAACGCGACCGTCGGTTACCTCCCGCAGGACGGCTTGGAACTCCACGGAAAAACACTCTACGCCGAGGTCGAATCCGCCTGCGAAGACATCATTGCCCTGCGCGAAAAAATCCGCGAAGCCGATGCCGAACTCGCCGTGCTTTCGCCGGATTCTCAAGACTACCGCGACCGCCTCGACCTTATCGCCGAATGGGAACGCCGTCTCGAAGACGCCGATGCCGAAAAACTCCGCTCCCGCATCGAACGGGTTTTGCTCGGTCTCGGCTTTTCGACGAGCGACATGGAGCGCCCGACCGACGAATTTTCCGGCGGCTGGCAAATGCGTATCGCCCTGGCCAAACTGCTATTGCGGGAACCCACGTTACTCCTCCTCGACGAACCGACCAACCACCTCGACATCGAATCGCAGAACTGGCTCGAAGACTGGCTGAAATCTTACGCCGGAGCCGTCATCATCGTCTCCCACGACCGCGCATTTCTCGATACCCTCTGCACACGCATCTTTGCACTGAACTTCGGGCTGCTCGAGATTTACAACGGGAATTATTCCTATTTCGAAAAAACCTCCCGCGAGCGCCGTGAATCCCTGCGCCGGGCCGCCCAAAATCAAGCTCGGGAAATCGAAAAAACCGAGGCTTTCATCGAACGCTTCCGCGCTAAAGCCACCAAAGCCGCGCAAGTACAATCCCGCATCAAAGCCCTCGAAAAAGTCGAACGCATCGAATTTGAAGAGGAAGACGATTCGGAAATTGATTTCGAATTCCCGCCCGCCCCGCCGACCGGTCAGCGCGTCCTCACCCTCGAAGCCGCAGGCAAAAGCTACGGGACGCACGAAGTCCTCCGTAATTTGAATTTAAAAATCGAGCGCGGGGAACGTATCGCCGTCGTCGGAGTCAACGGAGCCGGAAAATCCACGCTCATTCGCATGCTCGCCGGGACCGAGCCTCTAAGCGCCGGTTCGCGCGAAGAAGGGCTTCACGTAGCCGTTTCCTATTTCGCCCAACATCAGGCTAAGGAGCTCGAAGCGGGTAAGACCGTCCTCGAAACGGTCAACGATGTTGCTGCCGGTCTCGGAACGACGCGTCTGCGCTCGCTCCTCGGCGCCTTTCTCTTCCGCGGAGAAGACGCCTTCAAGCCCGTTTCGGTGCTTTCCGGCGGCGAGCGCAATCGCCTCGCCCTCGCCCGCATGCTCCTGCGCCCCTTTAATTTCCTGATTCTCGACGAACCGACCAACCACCTCGATATGCGCTCCAAGGCCGTACTGGCCCATGCGATTCGAAAATTCACGGGAACGGTCGTCGTCGTTTCCCACGACCGCGCCTTCCTCGATCCGCTCGTCAGCAAAGTTCTCGAAGTCAAAGACCGGGGCATTCGCATTTTCCACGGAAACGTCTCGGATTATCTCGCTGCGACGGATGCCGAACGCCAGGCGGCTCGAGAACGCTTCTCCGGCAAAAACGCCGAAAAGACAAAAGCCGCATCCCCGTCGTCGAACGACCCGAAGGAACGCCGCCGCGCCAACGCCGAACGCTCCAAGCAACTCGCGCCGCTGCGCAAAGAGCTAGCAGCCGTCGAAACCAAAATTGCCGAACTCGAAAGCGAACAGGCAGAATGGGAAGATAAAATGACTGCCGCCGATTTCTTCTCGCGGGGAGAAGCCACCAAAACCGAACTCGCCCGCTACGAAAACGTAAAATCCGAAATTGCCGCCGCCTACGCCCGCTGGGAAGAAATATCCCTGCAACTGGAGGCATAAAGACACGAATATCAGGCAAGTTCCCAGGGGAGGGACCGAAATACTCTTTGCCCGGAACCAATCACCGATAGCGACAAAAAAAACTCCCGCCGATGCGGGAGTTTTTTGTCCTTAGAAGCGGCAACGCATCATCAGGTTGAAGTTGTGTTCCGGTCCGGAATCTTCGCGGAGGAAGTTCACGTCGTAGTCAAACGACAGGGTCGTCGATTCCGCGATGAGCACGGTGACGCCCACACCGGCGGTGACGTAGTCGGAACCTTCCTTGTTCATCTTGGTCGAGAACGGCGTCGTCCCCGGCAAAGCAATTTGAGCACCGATGTTTTCCGCGCTATCGAAGAATTCGTGTTGCCACGAAATGCGGGCTTCGGGGACGAAGGTAATCGTTTCCTTCACGTCGAAACGAACAGTCGTGCGCCAGCCGAGACTGGACTGCAGAGAGTCGTAGCTGAAGCTTTCCACGTCGAGAGCGTCGGCGCCGTTACCCTGTTCCGTATAGCCGTCCACGCTATTGTAAACGTAGCGCAGAGAGACCATCGGTCCGGTCGTCCACTGATAAGACAGAGCCTGCGAACCGGCATCCCATTCCCAGCCGGCGGCAAGGTAACCGATAGCCTGAGAGCCGTCGGGCGAAGCCGTTGCTTTGGAATTGTAGCTACCGATCTTGGTTGAGCGCGTGAAATCGTATTCTCCGACCCCGTAAGAAGCCATCCCCATGTAGTAGAGATTGCCTTCCTTGTCATTGCGGGAACCGGCGAAATAAACGCCGAGCGAACGCATCGCCGCTTCCGTCTTGGAACCGGTTGCCTTCATGTCGGTGGAACCGCCGGAGTAGCTTGCGAAGAGGCCGAGCGCCAGGCGATCGTTCACGGCGTAGTCAAAACCAATCGAGGCGTTGACCATGTCGGTTTCCGTCTTAGAGACGTGCGAGGTCGCATCGCCGTCCGAGAACGCATAACCGCCGTTTGCCCAAAGCATTGCGCGTTCGTCGTTGAAATCATAACCGACGAATTGACGCATTCCGTTCGCGGCAACGGCATTCGGATTCGCGGAGAAAGAGAAGCCGTAGGAGTTGAACAGCGGAGCGGACCACAGGTCGGAAACCGGATAACCGCGGCGCAGTTCGCGGGAACGGCGTTCGAGCGCGCCCGTAACCGCCGCAGCCTGCTTGTTATTCAGCGTGTTGATCGTAACGAGGTTGACCGGAAGTAGCTGGTCGTACGCGCTCAGTAACGGGTCGAGGTATTCGAAGCTGTTGAGCTCGGCAAGCAGCTCGGCCGAAACATTCGCATTTTCACCGTCCGAAAGACAGGTCCGGAGCGACTGCGCGATTGCCTTCTGCTCAGGAGTCATCTGCGAATAGGTCAAACGCACGGGGACGAGTTCCGCCGTTCCCGGAAGCTGCGCTTCAATCGTACCGTTCGTCTTGATGTCGTAGACAAGCTCAATTTCCTGCTGACCATCCCACAGGGACGGAGCCGCCGCGTCGATTACCACCGAAACGGAATCCTCGACGGAAACGGTCTTGCCGTCTTCCAAATTGATAAATTCGATCGTGTCGCGCGGAAGTTTGTTTTGGAACGCGAGTTCAACGACGGAGTTGCCGCGGATTTCGACGTTCTGATTCACGACCAATTCGTCACCGAAAACAACGCCGAGTCGGCTGTCCTGACAGACAAAGCCGACGTCCACGCCGGACTCGATTTGCGTCGTACCATTTCCGGTTCCGCCGCCGATTTGGAAATAGGAACCGCTCAAGATCTTGAGGCTCGACTGCGTCAGCTTCAGCACGGCACCGTTGTCGGCATAAAGATCGGACTCCGTAAGCGAAAGCCCTGTACGGCCTTCGACTTGAGTCGTGCCGCTCAATGAGAGCGCGGACTTCTGCGCGAGCGTAACCCCGCACTTGAAAACAGCGTCGCTGGCCTGCACCAAGCCGCGGGAGACATCTACAGAGCCCGCTTCAATGCTACCCCTGACAAGCGCGGTTGCATAATTCGTCACCTCCGCTTCGGTTTCACCCTCGTCCGTAACGACGGCATCTTTGTGGAAGCCTTCGATTTCGAGAACGCCGATTCCGTTAAATTCCGTTCCGACATAGAGCGTAGCCCCCTTGTCAACGGTGAGCGACGCCGCCGACGTTGCCGTCGCACCGACCTTCGCCGCCTGGACGGTAGCCGCAGCCGCGACATTGATTACCCCGCCGCTGGCTTCAACGGCAAGCTCGTTCTTCCCGCCCATGTTGAAAGTCCCGCCCGACATATTGAAGACGCCGACACTCAGGGTGCCGTTTTCGCGCGTCGTCAACATCCCGTTGCCGCTCAGATCGATGCGGCTCACTTGGGAATTCGCCGTATTCACTTCGACGCTACCGCCGGAGATGTTCAGCGACCCGCCGGCAATCGAACCGCCATTGAGGCTGAGCGTCCCGCCGGAGACATCAATCCCGCGCGGAGCTTCGATAATGCCGTCTTCGTTCAAATTAATATGTCCGCCGGCAAGCGAAACCTTCACGCCCTTCCAATCCGGATCGTAAGCGGTAATCTTTCCGCCCTTGCCGACCGTGAGCGTGCCGTTGTTGACAATGACGGAGTCTTCCACGCAGAGCAATGCGCGGGCACCGACAACGGAGAAATTCGTGGCTGCGCGGTCGAGAACCAATGCGTGAACGTCCAACTGCTCGGAAACGCTCATGGAATCGCTTTCCATTTCGACGGTTCCCGTGTTGAACTTCAACGACACGTCGCTGACCTTGGCGGTTGACGTTCCGTTATTGATAAATTCGACCGTCCAATCACCGGCTTCGCTAACACCCCAGAACGCATTGGAAACATAAGTCCAGGTCAGAGCCGTCGTTCCGTTTTCACCGACCACCGTGTTGTAAACGGATTCGTAAGCATTATCCTCCTTGTTATCGGAGAGCCACGCCTTGTCCAAGAGCACGCTGCGTGTTCCCGTGGGGGAGACGAGCACAACCTGGGCATCCTGGAAGTAATTGATATTATCGATCGTAAAGGTGACTTCGACGGATTCGACCGGTTGCGCCAAGCCGCCCACGTTCGCCGTGGCCTTGACGGATTCCTGAGACGTCCAGGCATCCTTGTTCCCGCTCAAGCCGGCGGAAACCGTGGAGGAAGTACGAATCGTTTCGTAAGCAATATTTTCGGCGACACTGATAAAGTTTTCCGCGTTCACCATCCCGAACCCGTAGTCATTCGAAAATTCGAAGCCGGCGGAATTCTTCGTCCAAACCGTTCCCTTAGAACGCGCTTCATTGCGCATGACATCGAGAATGTCGCAGGAACGGGCGAGTGCATGCTTTGCCCAACGGGTATCCATCGCTTCGTTGTGTGCCGCGGCGAGAGCGATTACCCCGGAAACAATCGGCGTCGAGAACGACGTTCCCGAGCTGTAGGTATAGTGCGTGCGGCTTCCGGAATCCGATTTATTGTTGTCGGTGTCATCACCCGCACGAATGGTAAAAGAAGCCTCGGTATTGTCGTCGTCGCCGGTATTGCCCTGCTCGTCGTCGCCGACCATCGTGAGGCCGTAACGCGTGGTCGAGAAAACGGATTCGCCCGGAGCCGTTACAAAAAGATTAGCGCCGTAACAGGAAAAGCCGGAGTAGTACCCGCCGCGGGAAGTTGCGCCGACGACGATGCCGCCTTCGTAATTGGCAACGGCATCCCCGTTACAATCGGCAGGAACCGAAGCGGTACCTTCGTTCGTCTTGCTACGGGAATTTCCGGCGGCAATGACGTAGATGGTGTTGTTGCGCGTCGTTTTCTCGAGCGCTGCCATTTCCGCTTCGGTACTCTTAACGACGTAGTACGGGTTGTAACCGAAGCTACAATTCTTGATGTGAATTGCAGCGTCCCCTTCGACAGCACCCGTTTCGGCATTGATTCCGGAACCCCAGTAATACGCCTGGACCACCTGCGCCGTCGAAAGGTCAACGTGCAGACCGGCGAGCTGTGCCTTCGGGGCTGCCCCGATGATACCGATATTATTCTGCCCGACTGCAGCGGCCATACCCGCGACGAAGGTCCCATGCGTTTCCCCGTCATACTTGACGGCATCGTTCGCATTGGCCGTATTGACAAAGTCCTTACTCCATTCCTCGTTGTAATTGTCCGCCAAGTCCGGGTGCTCCGGATCAACCCATTGGTCGATGATACCGATAATAACGCCCTCACCCATGTAGCCGTCCAACCATGCGGACGTAATATTGATCCCGTTTGCCTCGGGATTCCACTGCCACTGGGACTTAAAAAGCGGGTCGTAAAGCTCCCCGTTATAGACTTGCTTTACGGTCTCTGCGTTCAACGCTGCTGCAGAGAGAGCCGTCGCACCGGCAAACAAAAGGGTTAAAGGTAAGCGAAGGGGGGAAGTCATAGGATTGAGTTTAAAAAAAAGTAAAAAGCGGAGCCGCGAGACAACACTCGCGATTTTGGGATAAATGAAACTCCTTTCTGCCCGTTCCCGCAAGGAAAAACACGCAAAAAGGCACGCTAAAAAGGCCACCCGAAAGCGACAAAAAAGTCCCCCGTATTCCGGAGGACTTTTTGTCGGCGCCGTCGCCTTTGTCGCGAAATGCGCCCTTTAGAATTTGAGCTCTAACGTTAATCCTTTTCCGACTTATACTTCGTCGAAACGGCGTTCGAAGAGCGCCGCGAGCTCGTCCAGAAGATGCTGCGCCACGGTCGAGTCGTCTGCCGAAGCCACGAATTCCAATTTGGATCCGTTCCCCGCCGCCAGCATCATCAGCCCCATGATGCTCTTACCGTTAACCCGTTCATCGTCTTTGGCGACTTCGAGCTCCACCCCGGGATACTTGTTCGCAATACGAACAATCATCGCCGCCGGACGAGCGTGAATTCCCATTTTGTTTTGAACGACAAGTTCCCGAGTAAGTATGTTCTGAGAGTCTTCTGGCATAGATTTGAAAGAAACTATTTGAACATTGACGGCTTTTCCCGTCAACCCTACAAAAAAACGTTCCCGCAGCGGCCTGCCTGCGGGAACGGATTTTTTAGAAGCGGTGACGGAAACCGAGGTTGGCGCGATGTGCGACTTCGGACTCCGTTCCGACGCGGAACTCGTAATTGAGGTAGAGCGTCGTCTTTTCGCTCAGGTCATACGAGACGCTCGGGGCGAGGGAAAGCGACGTTCCGGAGAGCGCGCGGGCATCCGTCTTGAACTTGGAATCCGAAATCTGGGATTCGATTTCCACTTCGTCGTCGAGGAATTCGTGGACGAGGGAGAGGTCCAAACCGATGCGCGTGGCATGTTCACCGATGTCGAAGACGCAGTTCACGGCAGCGCCGAGGCGAGCCTGCAGGCTGAGAGCATCAAACGCGTCCGTCGCCAGCGAGGAACCCCAGTCGGAGCGCGAAGATTTTTCTTCGAACTTGTCGACGCGGTAGTAGGAGAACGCGAGACCGGCGTGCGGGAAGCAGTCAAGGCGTGCGCTGTCGCCCCATTCCGTGAGCGTGAAAGCTCCGACGAAGTCGGCAAAGACGCCGCCGTGCCAGGCATCGGTGTCTCCCTTATTCTTGCCGATTACCGTGTTACGGTCCACGTCATAGGTTGCATAACCGATTTGTGCGCCCGCGTTCACGGAGAGGTAGTCGTTGATCAGGTGACCGGCGAAGAAGGTCGCACGAATGTCGTCCGATTCGATTTCCCCGCCGTTGCCGTGGATGCTTGCCTTGCCGTGGTCGTAAGCGACGGCAAAGCCGGCCGTGGTTTCCTTGTTAAACTTGATGTCGGCTCCGGCGAGAGCTCCGTAGGTGTTATAATCGTAAACCATGGAGTCGGAGCTGCTGCCGCCGTCAACCGTCGAGCCTTGGGCCTGCGCGAAGAACTCAACGTCGCGTTCGTAAACCCAGATGGCGCTGTTGGAATCATAGAGGCGCTGTTCAAGGCGGGCGGAGACTGCGCGGGCATCAGCGTTGAAGCCGGCATGCGGCATCGTAATCATCGATGCGTAGGCGAGCGGTGAAAGATTGTTAATCGCGTCACCCAAATCTCCAAGCGAAGTCTTGTTCAACGCATCGGCAATCGCGTACTCTTCGGCGCTCAGGTCCGAACGGAGATAACCGTCCTCCGGCGTTGCCCAGCCGTTGAGCACGTCAATCAGGCCGCCAATTCCGTCATGCAAGTCGGCACCCGTGGCGCGGAAGTCACTTTGTGCGACGTAAACCTTAAGATTACCGTTAGCCAATTCCGCTTGGTCGATGTAGAGAAGCTCACCCGCGGAAGCGAGGCTGAAGCTGTTGCGATCGATCGCCGTCGCCGTTTTTTCGCCGACGTATTCAAAGACGGAGAGTGCCTTACCGCGGGCTTCCTGAGCCATCGCAATATCGAGCGTAACCTGGCCGCGGATATCGACATTGCCCGTGTAGCGCAGGGCTTCACCCGAAGCGACGTCGAGGCGGTAGGTCGAACCGTTTTCGAAGTCCACGCTCGCATTTTCCGCGAGCAGGGTCACCCCGCCGCTGAGGACCGCGCCGCTCTTAACCGAGATTCCGGAGGTCTGCAGGCGGGTTCCCGAAGAGAACGCGAGCGTACCTTCGGAGACCAGCGTCTTTCCGGTGTAGCTCTGGGTCGAAGAGCTCAGACGGAGTTCGCCGGCGCCGCTCTTTTCGAGGTTTCCGTCACCGGTAATGTCGCCGGCGTAACAAGCATAGGCGTAGGCTGTTGCCGAAGTTGCCAGATTCAAGGTCCCGCCGGCATTCGTTGCCAACATGATACCCTTGTTCGAAAAATCATAGACCGGCTTCGGAGCTTCCGCCGAGGCCAAGATCGCCTTCGTCCAGTTGGCACCGACGAGGTTCAGGCTCAAATCGTTGCCGTTACGGTTGGCAAGCGTGACCGTCAAATCGTCTGCCGGAGCTTCGCGAACCAAATCCGAGAACAACGTCCCGAAGGCTTCCTGCGAAAGGTCGATTTGGCCTTCGAGACCGATTTCGACTTCGGTGACGCCCTGTGCAATCGTGAGCTTACCTGCGTAAGTCTGGCCGGAGACATCGCCGACGATACCAAAGGCACTGCCGTTAGCCGCCAAAACGACACCCGTCGTATTGGACAAGCCGACCGAAACATTTCCGGCCGCTGCGTCCGAACCGATCTGAACGACAGTTCCCGTAGCCAAGGTGGCATTTGCCGTGCCGTCGGAGAGAGCGAGCTCACCGTTGCCGGCAATCACGAGGGTCGCATTTTCTGCAGTATCAAGCGTTCCCGTAAAGACGAGATTGCGATTCGGCTTGAGCGTGACGGTCTGTTCCGCATCGTCAAAGGCCACCGTTCCGGTGCCGGCGACGCCGCCGATTGTGTTGATTCCCGCGCCGAGGTTGAGAACCGAAGCAGCACCGACGTCGAAAGTGCCCGTGAAATCGGCCAAGACTGCGCCGGAGGAAACCGTCGTCGCGCCGGCGCCGAGAGCGAACGTACCTTCGCCGGAGAGACCGCCGGTAACATTGGCCAAGTCAAAACCGTTCTTAGCCGGATCAAGCTTCAGGACCGCATCCTTGTCGATGGCGATCGAAGCCGGAGCGTCGTCGTCAAGACGGGAGCCGTCAATCACCAGCGTCCCGGCCTTCACGGAAAGTTCTGCACCGTTCAGGTTGACGTCCTTGCCGAGGATGGCCGTACCGACGCCCCGCTTTACCAGGGAAGTCGAAACCGCCGGATCGGCGCCTTCCACAAACAGATTGAAATTCAGCGTTTTTTCGAGAGCGACACCATTTTCGTCGGCGCCGATATCGAAGGCCAAGGTTCCGCCCTTGAGGACGATACTGCCTTCAAAGAGAATATCGGAGAGGACAAGCGTACCGTTACCGACCTTTTCGATCGTTCCCGTACCCGCGAGCTGGCCGCCGAAGACATTGTTTTCTTCACCGGAAACCGTCAGCGTGCCGTCCACGTCAAAAATCGTTCCCGCTTCGGTCGTGATTTGGCTGAAGTGGTAGCTTGCGCCTTCGGCGACGGAGAGCGTACCAGCATTGAGCGCGAGCGTGTCCACGGTCCAGCCGCTGGCGGTCGTTGCGCTCGGACGGCTCAGGCTCAGGGTACCGAGGCCGTCCTTAATGAAGACGGTGCCCGTTCCGGAGGTTTCGGCGAGCACGCGGCCCGCAAAGCTCGTTTCGGTGTTTTCCGCTACCGCAAAAATCAGCTTTGCGTTTTTGCCGAGCACAGCCTCAAACGCTTCATCGCCGCCGCGGAAGTCGCAGTCTTCGTTGAACTGCAACTCCATCGTTCCGGCCTGAACACGGACGTTGTATTCGTTTTCGTAATGAGCAATTGCCGCGCCCTGAACGAGGGTAAGCGAGCCTTCGCCCGACTTCACCAATTCGGCAAGCGTTGTTGCGGAATCCGACACAAGCGGAGCCCCGCCGGAGATCTTGCCGTTAAACACCAAAGCCTTTTCGGCCACGACATTCAAATCGAAAGAGGTCCCTTCGTTGAGGTAAACATTAACACTCTTCGCAAACGCGGCGCGATCTCCCGTGTTGATACGCAGACCGCCCTTGCCGACGACGATTTCGCCGGTAAAGTCCGAAGCGGCATCCGTAGCCGCTGCCAAGGCGGATTCGATGACGAGCGTACCTTCGCCGTCCTTCAAAATCGTTCCCGCGCCGGAAATGACGCCTTCCTGAGCGATTTCAAAAATGCATTCCGAGCCTTCGGAAACCAGCGTCAAAAGTGCTCCCGCGTTCACGTAAACGCCGGCGGTCTTCTGAATCGCGTCCCAGTCAACGCGCAGTTCGCCGCCCTGAACCACCGTTGCACCGGTGTATTCATTCTTGCCGGTCAAGCGCAGGGTTTCACCGCCGATTTTCTTTAAATCGGTTCCCGCTCCGGAGATCGAACCCGCAAAGGCCGGCAACTCGCCGTCCGCGTACTGAACCCCGATCAACTTTTCGAATTCCGCATACTTCGCGGCGTCCGTCGAGGCGGCACGAATCGCTTCCACGCTGAAGCCGTAGAGCTTGCTAAGCGTATTGACGTTCTCGTCCGTGAGTCGGAACTTATAATCGTCAACGAAAAGCGAAATGAAGCCGTAAAGGGTTTCGGACTGCGTCAGCTGTTCCTGCGTCAGGCCGCTTCCGCACTGGGCGAGATACTTAATGACGTTCGCATCCCAAAGCTTGAGGTAGTTTGCGCGCGTCAGAGTCGCATCGCCGGTTTCCGCTTCATAGACGAAGAGGGTCGAGGGGTTGGCCTCATAGCTTTCGGCATAGGAAAGCAAGTCCTTGAGCTGGCGCTCAGTCCAACCGGCCGGCTTGGAAGCGACGAATTCGCGAATCGTCTTGAGATCGAGGAGGCTATTGAATGCCTGATCCAAACGGCCTTCCGTGATTCCGAGGCTGTTCCAAAGTGCCGATTCACGGATCGAACCGAAGGTTCCCGTGTCAATCGCCGCGTAAATGTGCGCAAAGCTGTTTGCCAGTTTCGCCGGATCCTTGAGGTAGTTGACGGTATCCTGAGCCGTCATCGGTTCGCGGGTCTGCACGCCGGAAGCGTCTTCGCGCATGTAGTCCGGACGCACGGCGCCGAGCGAAGCAATTGCCTTCGCCGCAGCCGAATCGGCAAATCCGCCGACCGCGTTCAGGTTCAAACCGAAGCTGCCGAGATAGGCATCCGCATCCGCCGTTGCAAAGAAGTAGCCGTCGTTGGCAATTTTGTTGCCGACGGTATCGTAGTAGGTTTCGACGGCGCTAACGATTTTGGACAAATCGGCGGCGTTCAGACCGACCGTCAGCGAAGCTCCGCCGGAAAGCGAAACGGTCGCATCCGGAGCCCCGACGAGGGCGCCAAGGCTCTGGTTTTTTCCGGAGGAAAGACGTCCGGCGTTAGCCAAAACCGCCCCGGAAGAATTGAGAAGTGCGCCTTCACCCTTCAAATCAATCGTGCCCGAAAGCCCGATCGTCGCCAGCGTGTGGGCCGAGGATTCGAGGCTCAAGCCGCGCGTACCCGCCTTAACGAGGGTCCCGTTACCGGAAATCTTTCCGGAGAATTCTCCGGCTCCGGTCAAAACAGCCACCGCATCGTAGTGAGCATTGTCCGAAAACACCAAAGACGAGGTTTCGCCGCCGACGAGCGAGGGAAGAATCTGATAGGATTGGACAATAAGACGTGCGTCTTTGACCAATTCAATGGCACTCGCGTTCGAGAACGCGCTGTCCAATTCGCTGTTGCCGTACATCCCGAGCGTCAGCGTCATGCCGTCGTTGACGGTCACCGTTCCGTAGAAATTTTCCTGCGAAGCGGCAACTTGAATGTTCCCGCGATACGGATTGATGTCGTCGAAGGAGTCGCGGCGGTAGTACCACGCCGGCGCAGTGACGAGGAATTCACGTCCGTCGTTGACGAGCCCGCCGCGCTTAACGCCCTCTTCGTCCGTGTACGAGGAGTCGTAGGTAAAGATTAAGTTCGAGAAGCTGGCACCTTCGAGACGTGCATTGAGCGATTCCGTACGATTCGAAATCACGCGCAACGTACCGGCATTGCCGACGTAAATGCGGCCGGCACCCAAAGAGCCCGAGTCGGCGAGCCACGTGCCTTCATAAACGAAGAGACGATTAATAACGGCATCGACACCGCCCGCGTAAACGGACGTACAGTTCGCGAACGTACCTTTCCCGGTCTTGATGATGTAGCCGTCGTTGGCTTCGGCACCTTCGACCTTGTCTGCATCCGTCGCGAAGAAGCGTCCGCAGAAGAAGCCGTCACGGTCTTCCTGTTGGTTGATAATCATCGTCGCGCCGCTGCGTACGAAGACCGAAGTCTGGTAAGCGGTTGCGATGACGTTGTCCGTCGCGAGGAAAGAGGTCAGTTCATAGAAGCCTTCTCCGCCTTCGAGGTATTCATTGTAAAGGGTTTCACGGTCGAAGAAGAGCGACTGAACGTTGTTCATCACCTGCGTGCCGTGGACGATGATTTCATCGGCCGCCTGCATGCCGGAATCGACATAAAGCCCGCGGGATTCCCAGAGCGCGCCGTCCACCTGTCCCGTTTCGGAAGAATTGTCGAAGTGAGCGCTAAACTGCACGGCCGTTGCCGTTTCCAAAACGTTATCGACGACATTGGCACCCGTGGAGTCCGAGCCGAGGTGCGCGTCCGTCAGCAGAAAAACGTCCGCCAAAACGCCGGTGACCAGCTCATCGCCTTCGTCCGTAGTCTTGCGGACATTGCCCGTCAGATCGTAGCAAGCGGCGAGGTTGTGAACATAGTTCAGCACGGAGCTTTCGTTGGCGACGTCCAATGCGAGCGAGGGAACGACAGAGGCATTTTCGGAAAGCGTGGCAAATTCGGCACGATTCATGATTGAAACGACGCACTTTTCCTCCAAGGTGTCATTCTCGCGCTTGCCGTCAACAAAGTAAACACGCCCCGTTCCCGAGAGCTTGCCGATTTTGCTCTCGCCGTCCCAACCGAATTCATCGCCTTCGCGAGCGTCCGTCGTCGCGATGACGATGTGGGAGGTGGAAGCCTTGTCCGTACCCAGCTCAATCGTGGTATTGACGTCGGCCTTAACGTTGTTCAGGAAGTTTAGGGAACGTACGCCCGAAGCGCCGTCTTCCGAACCGGTATCCCCGTCGCCCAAGTCAAACTTTTGGGAGAGAAGGTTTTTCCCGGAAGAAGCGAAAGAAATCACGGAAGTATCCGCCAAGACCAAATTGGAAATCCCGACAAAGCCCAATTCGTCGCGGATCGGCGTATCGAAAACCTGGAAATTGGCTATCGGACGGGCGTAGGTAACGTACTGGGAAAGATAGCCCGAAACCACGAGCTTCGTCCCGCCGGAAACCGTTAACTGACCGGAGAACGCCGTTTTCGTGATGTCCACGTTTCCGTCTTCATTGATGCCGACAAGCGACTTCGTGTAGGCCTGTTCATAGACCCCGCGGTCTTCCCCGTGCGTCGTCAGGTAAGTGCCCGAATAGTAATTAATATCGTCGAAACCCTGGTATTCCAGCGTTCCGCCGCCCGTAACCACAATCTTCCCGCCGGCAGCATCGATGTCGTAATAACCGGCATTGTTTTGGGCGTAATCACGGCCAAGGGTCTGCGGGCGACCACCGTCCGTCGCCAACGAAGAAGAACCGTAAAAGTGGCCCTTCATCGTATGCGACTCGGCGATGTTCAGAGTCAGCGTCCCGTTGCTCGTGACGTAATAATCCTCCGTCAACTGCTTATTGACGAGGACCTCCATGTTGCGATCAACGTTGACGGCGGAGGCGAAGCCGGTGCTACCAAGCAGGATTGCCGCGGAGAAGAAAAGTGTTTTGGGGAATTTCATAGAATTAAGTCTTTCCTAAATAGTATTAGAAGCAGCGACGGAAGCCGGCGTTGAGGTTATGGTTGACCTGTTCGTCCGTTCCGTACTGGAGCGAGTAACCGAGAGAAATCGAATTGCGTTCCGAAAGATTGACCGTTACCGACGGCGCGAACGAGAACGCATCCGAGGAACCGATGGTTCCGGAGACGCCGAAGGCCGTGTCGCGGTATTGCTTGAACTGCGCGTCGATGTCGGTTTCGTCGTCAAGGAACTCGTGCTGGTAAGCGACGTCCAAAGAGACGCGGGCTTCCCATTCACCGAACAGGAACGACCAGTCGAGCGTTGCGCCGAGGCGTCCGCGGAGGCTATGGGCGTCAAAGGAATCGACATCCAAGCCGGCGATTCCGGACTCGTCGAAGGAATCGACCTTCGAGAAGAGGTAGGACAAGCCGACATACGGCGTAACGAAGAAGCAGGAGTGCTTGTCCTTGCTCAGGATGAAGCCTCTGCCGAGCGTTGCGGCCAATCCGGCGTTCCAGCCGTCCGTTTCGCCTTCGGTCTTGCCGACGACCGTGTTGCGGTCGATGTCGTAGTTGTTGAGGCCAATGTGTGCGGCGCTGTCCAGGAAGAAGGAACCGTCACCGAGCAAGGCACTTGCAAATGCCGTTGCACGGATGCTGTCGGAACGAATCTTGCCGCCGTTGCCGTGCAGGTTCGCGCTGCCGTAGTCGTAGCCGAGAGCCACGCCGTAAAGCGAGAAATCGTCCGGTTTCACATCGAAGCCGGCAAGGGCTCCATAGGTGTTGAAATCGAAGTTTGCAGAATCGCGATTCGAAGCATTTTCAACAATGCTTGCCTGAGCGCGGGCGAAGAACTCGACACCGTTGTCGCGGGTTTCGCTGGACGAATCGTAGCGGCGGTGCGAAGTACGTTCGGCAATCGCGCGCCAATCGTTTTCAAAGGAATTACGAGCCATCGCGATCATCGACGCATAGCCGATCGGCGAGAGCTTCGCGACTTCGTCCGGAAGCGCTTCGGCGGACACGTGGTTCAGCGCAACCCCAATCGGCCCCCAGTCGGCGAGCAGTTCAGATTCAAAAACAATGCCGGCTTCGAGACTTTCCGCGACGCCGCTCATGCGGTCGAGCACGGCGGTGAAGCTTCCCGCCAAGCCGTCATGCAGACCGCTTGTTTCGGCAAAGGAAGTCCCGACCGCATAGGCGGAAATCACGCCGGCATCGCTTTGCGCCAGCATCAACGCCGTCGAGCCGTTGGTCAGCTTGCCGTGACCGAAGAGCTGTTCCATTTCTTCGACCGAATAGATCTTGCCCGAGAGCGACTTGAAGAGAACCAGCTCGTTCCCGCGTGTTGCGGCAGCTGCTCCGGTGAGACGGATAACGCCATTGTTTTCAAAACTTCCCGCGTAATCGATGCTGTCGCCGTTGTTCACGTCGAGCATCACCGTACCGTTGTTTTCAAAGTCACCGCCGACAACGCTCTGAGCGGACTTGGCCGCGGTGCCGCTGCCGACGAGCTGGATGCCGCCCTTAGCCGTCGCACCGGCTTCCACCTTAAAGACGGAACTTGCGAGCGAAACCTTTTCAAAACGGACCGTCGAACCGGCTTCGAGGACCGTCGCGCCCGTATAGGCCTGGTCAGCGGAAACCGTCGTCGTCTTGGAGCCGCGGAACGCCACATCGCCGTCGCCGGAGATCGAGCGGTTGAGCGTTTCGTCGATTTCGGCCGCATTAACGACCAAGGTGCCAACCGTGTCGCTGTTGACATTTTTCCGAGTCGTAAGTCCGACTGACGCGTGGAGGGAATTCAGGCCCGAAAGCACCAATTCGCCCTGGTTGACCCCCAGGAGCAACTTCGTACCCTGAGAAGCCGTCGCCGCCGCCCAAAGCGTGTCAGAGACATTGAGCATGGATTGTCCGCCGTCCGCAACGCCGTCGAAGGACAATGCGGACTTGGCCGCACCGCTCTTGACGAGGGCAATCGTTCCGGCCTTGGCGCCCGCATCCAAGCGGACTTCGACTTCGGAGAGGCGATTGCTCTTATCGGCATCGACCGTGAAATAAATAGAGGCGTCGTTCTTAACGCGCAAACCACCCGTCGGCGTATTGTTCAGCTTGGAAGCTTCCGCATTGACTTGGGCACTACCGTTGTTCACGAGAATTGTTCCCGTCGCACGGGCATCTTCAATCTTCAGACAGCCGCGTCCCGAAACGACGACGTCCGCATTGAAGCTACCGCCGATTGTCGTGTCGTGATTTTGGGCGAGCTCTACCCGGTCCGTGGTTTCAAAACCGCCGGTCGTCTGAATGGAAGCGAGCTTCACGCCCGCACCCGTAACGGCAATCTTAAAGCTTCCGGCATCGAGGATACCGTTGAAATATCTGCCGCCGTCCGCAGCCTGCGAGCTGAGCATCGACGTCTTCGTCAGTTCCAAGGTCCCGGAAGACGACGTGTCCGTTTCGAGCAGAACAATCGTACCCGAACCTTCGATTTCGGACAGATTCGGCGTTACGCCGTAAGCGCATTCCAGCGCGAGCGTGGCACCGCCGACAACGACTGCAGAATTGAATTCAAATGCATCCGAACCTTCGAGGCGAAGCGTGCCTTCCAAAACCTGCAGATCCGCACCGATCCAGGACGTTGCATTCGAGGATTCGATGATGAGGGTGCCCGTACCGATTTTTCCGAGCTGATGGGCGCCGCTTGCGCTGATGTTCTCGGCAACAACCTTGCCGTCCAAGCGGGCGTCGTCCGCATCCGTCGCGAAAAGGACGCGAGCGTTTTCGCCGGAGAGCACGATGTCGCGATCAAGCGCCGTGGTGATCAACGTGGCGGAATCCTTTACGGCGAGCGCGACATATTCGTCCGACTCACCGGCAAACACGAAGGTGCCCGAGCCGCCGACATTGAGCTGTGCGGTCGTTGCCGTCGTGCCGTAAGCCCCGATGTCACCCGTGAAGGCTCCGAACGCGGAGTAATCCGTCGAGACGTTGCGGTTGACGGTCGTCGCATAGACGTTGCCGCTGTTCGTGTAGCCCACCCTGTTGGTGTTGGAGAGTGCGAGGTTCAAGGTCGTCGCCACATCCGAATTGAGGAGGACCGTGCCGTTCCCCGCGAGGTTCTTAAAGCTTTGGCTCTGTTCGAGATAGAGCGTACCGGCCTTTTCGACAACCGCAACAACGCCGGAGGAAAGGAGATTTTCCGTCCCCAGATACAAGTCGCCGTCCTTGACGGAGAGCGTACCGGTGAAAGCACCGGGCGTCGCACCCGTGTTCACGAGCGTCAACACGCCTTCGCCGGACTTTTCAAGCGTTCCGCCGCCGACAAAGCAACGGTCAATCACCGCCGTAGCGCTTTCGTTCAATTCGAGATGCGCGCCGACGGAGACGGAAACCGTCTTACCGTTGCCTTCAAAAACTGCGTCCTTCAGGGTAAGCGCACCGTTCTTGACGCTGAGGTCACCGCCCAATTGTGTTGCGCCGCTCAGGGTCAGCGCGCCCGTACCCGTCTTAACCAAGTGGCCCGCGTTGACAAGCGTACCCGCCCAATCGACCGAGGGTTCGCGTTGGTCGAGCGTCAGGACGGAATCTCCGTTGGTAACGGTAATGTCGCCCTGCGCCTTCACGTCGGAAGCCGAACGGGCACGCAAGGTCATGGTCAAATCCCCGCCGCTCAGGAGGGTCTGCCCGAAGTAGTTGACGTTCACGCCGAGCGTGAGCGAGCCGGCGCCCTTCTTTTCAAAATTACCGTCACCGGAGAAGGCCTTGTCGAAGACGTAGCTCTTTTCGGCGTCCGTGCCCGTGTTAATCGAGAGTGTTGCGCCCGCAGCCGCCGTGATACCGTCGGCAAAGCTCGTTTTGCCGTAAGCATCGACGTCCATTTCAAAGGTGCCGCCGACAATCTTGAGGGACTTGGCATCGACCGTTCCCGCGATGGTCACGCGGTCGTCGCCGATCTTCGTGATGTTTTCCGCCGTCAGCGTTCCGTTGAAGGAAAGGCGGTTGACCATTTCCGTCAGGTCGCCGGAAATCACGCCTTCCGCATTTGCGTTTTGTGCAAGGAGCTTGACGTAGAGGCGCGTGATATCGGCCACGGTGAGCGAGTCTTGAGCGACTTCACGTGCAAAGAGTTCCTGCAGGGCTTCATTTTCGGAGGAGCCGAGCGGTTCGCGCATGAAATACGCCACCAAGGCGTCCGCCTGCTTTTTCGTCAGACCGGCATCACAGAAATCCAAAATCGGCTTGAGGTAGCTCTTAACGAGGGCTTCGGAGCTGCCGCCGACAGTGCTCGGATAGGTCGCGAGGACGCGGTCGCTGTTGCCGAGTTCGTTCGTGATGATGACGCCGAGCGCCGCTTCATCCGCCGACTGGTAACCGGCATTGAGCACCGAGCGGCGGGACGCATCCATACCGAGTTGCAAGTCGCCGCCCGCGACGGAAAGCGTTGCCTTGCCGCCAACGAGTGAGACCAAATTCTGTGCGCCCGCGAAGGTAGCGCTCGTTCCCTCATTCATCCAAATGAGCGAGGAATTCCAAAGCGACTGCGATTTCGTCGCGTCGATGGCGCCTTCTTCGAGCACCGTCGCGCCCATATAGGAAAGCATGGAACCGCCGTCGAGCGTCAAAGTTTTCGCGCCGTCCTTAACCAAGTTGCCGACGCCGGTGATTGCGCCGGAGAAACGGCTGTAAGTCAGCACGTCGCCGTTGCCCGTCTGACCGGAGAGGGCGAGGTCGCCGTCCGTCGAATCCAAGACCGTGTGAACCGTCAGCGTCGAACGGCCCAAATCCACCTTCGACCAGTAGTCGCCGGTAAGGTTGTTGATTTCCTGATTCGTATTGTTGAACGCGAGCGTCGAGGTGCGGGAGCCCTGATAGAGATCCGTTTCCGTTCCGACCTTCCCCGCGAGAATGACGGCTTGAGCTTCTCCGATAGCGCCGCCCGAGAAAGCAACGCTGTCAACAAAAGAAAGGCGGTCCAAGTCGGCACCGGAGATGACGACTTCGCGTCCGGCTGCATTCGTGTAGTAGTAAACGCGTTCGCCGTCGCTGTTTTTGTAGTAGGCGACATTGTCGTGAACATTGCCTTCTGCGTCCGTATAAGTGCCGGAACCGTTCACGTCATAGTAGCGGTAGTTGCCGTCGGCATCCGTGTAGCCCGCCAAATCCTGAGCGGTCAACACGAGCGTGAGTCCGCGTTCGACGAAAACTTCACCCGTGATGAAGCGCTGTTCGACTGCGAGTTCAATCGTTCCCGGCTTGCGTCCGTCGCTGACGTCAATCGCGCCGCCGACCGTATCGATGAGCTCGTAGGTGCTGAAGTGGACATCCTTCATGTTGAGGCGCGTCTTAAGCGTCTCGGTGGCGTTTTCGATGAGCGTGAAATTGACGTTTTCCGAGGTGTAAAGGCCCGGGTCGCGCACCCAGTTGCCGGTTGCGGCACCGTCAGCTTTCGTCCAGTCATAGCTTCCCGGATCAAGGTCGATGGCGGTAATGTTCACGACGACCTTGCCGCCGTCGAGCAACGCGAGCTTTTCGTAGTTGGCGCCTTCGAGAATCAATGCGAGGTCGCCCGTTCCGTACTTGACGATCGTTCCGCCCTTGGCGAGCGTGCCGTCAACATTTACGCCGGCTCCGTCGCCCGTTGCATTGACGCCACAAATCGTTCCCTTGTAGATACCGCCCATTCCGACTTCCTGATAGATGGCGAGAACGGCATCGTCCTTAACGGCCAAATAGGAACCGGCGCCCGTGCCCGCAACCAGCGGAGCGTTGGGAGTCGCAGCATCGGCGGCATTTTGAACGGCGCTGGCGGCGGAGAGATTAGCGTCTCGGGCGGCCGCTCCGTTCGCAAACTGCGATTGGAAATTGCGGATAGCCTCGTTGTTGTTTACGACGAGCGTACCCGCCGAAGGATCCGTAAAGTAAGCTTCCTTGTAGTAAACGACCTGAACGGTGTTGTTGTCCTGACGCTCCGTCCGTTCGTAGCGCACGCGCACATTTGCGCCCAAGCGGGAAGCTTCGGACAGTGAAGAAGTCGAGGCCCCGTTACCGCTGTCGTTCTGCGGATCAATCGTTCCCGCGATCGTCAGCGAACCCGCCGTCCACAGCGTACGGCCGAATTCCAAATCCCCGTAGCCTGCGCTTTCCAGGGCGCCCGTCACGTCAACGGAAACGGCATCGTTCGCGGAGGCGCTCAAGACGACGCTACCGCCGGCGACGAAGAATTTGCCGGAGAAGTCTTTGCTTTCGTTCAGGAGCGTGAGCTTTCCGGCTCCGGTCTTGTAAATATCCGCATTCCCGTAAATGAGACCGACGGAACCGCCGTTTTCGAGGGTGCCGTCCGGGTCGCCGCTATCCCAAGCGTCGATGTGAATGTTAACGTGGAAGATATCCTCGGCAGCCTTCTTGGAGCCGCCGTTATTGAATCCGACATCCAGAACGGAATTTGCCTGGTCATTGTCGGTACCTGCGCGCAAATTGTTCAGGAAAACGAAGACGTTATCCCCCACCATGCGAATCTTGGATCCGTTGGCGTTGTTGTAAAGGAAGCGGCTTTGGCCGACATTCAGGCGGGCATCGTTCCAAACGGTGATTTTATCCACACCGATCATCCCGCCTTCACGCGGTAAGCCGGGAATCATGCTGTTAATCTGCGCGCCGTAGTCCTTCCAAAGATTGACATAACCGCTCATCGAGAGCACGCCCGAACGCACATCCAATTCCCCGCCGGTCCAATCCGGAAACTGCACGTCCGAATCAAGCGTATCGACCGTCGAACCGTCAGCACTCGTGCGAATAGAAGGATTATCGCCGCCGTGAGCGCCGTAAACCGGATAGACATCACCTCCGCCGCTTGCCCCGAAAATTTCCAGCACCCCGGCTCCGGTCTTAACGAAAGTTCCGTTCCCGAAAAAATTCGTCGTAATCGTCAAATTGGTCTCGTTTGCAACTTCAATCGTCCGATCGGCGTAGTTGTTGAAAGAGGTCCCCTTCGTCTTGGAATAGTCTTCCGCTTGAGAAAGGATGGCTCCGGCGAAGAAGCTCGCAGCCAACAAGGTGGTTTTCGTGAGAATCGGGAAACGCATAGGATAAAAGAGTTAAGTTTATTCAGTGGGTTCGAGAACAAAGGCTGTGCCTTCCTTGAGCACGTAACCTTCGGGGGATTTTTCTAAAGTTGCCAAAGCGCCGGAAGCGGTCACCGTCGCCAAACGGACGAGCAACGGCTCAATGTCCGAAGCGACGACGAGGCAGCACTTCGCTCCGCTTTTCAGGGCCTGCGTGTTGTTGAAAGCGATTTGGAAACGCGTCTTGCTGAGGACCATCGCGACCTTGCCGGTAATCTTTGCAGGCTCGGCAGGTGCTGCGGCCGGGGCGGCCTTGGAATCTGTAGCGGGAGCCGCTTCCAGGCTCGCCTGCTCGGGAGCATCCGTCGCCACGGCGGGGAGATCCGAGCCGGGCATAATCGCCGAACGCGCCGCAAATGCGCCGCGCCAAACCGTAATCATTCGCTCCTTGAGCGGAAGTAAAATTTCAACCACGCGTGAGCCCACGGGCAACTCCGTCAGCGCGCCGTCCGTCAGCTTCGAAATCACGCCATCCACCTTGACGACTGCTCCCGGCTGGAGCGCTAAGACCAAGGGAACATCCGGCAACACAATCTTGCCGTCCGGCTTCTGCGCAGGAATGTTTCCGCGCAGGTCGAAATTAACTTTTACCATTTCTCCCGCACGGATTTTCACGCGGCGCGTCTGAACGCCGTAAACGGAAGAGCGGGCTTCGACAGTCGCTTCCTGGCCGATCGGCAAACCGCCCATCATCAGCGAGCCCTGGCCCTTCAATTCCCCGTCCACAAATAGAGCAACGTCGGCAGGCAGGCAGGAGACCAGCAACTCTCCCGTACGCATTTTCAGCTCGGGAACCAGCTTTGTCACCTCTCCGCCGCGCAACTTCACGTTATCGACGCGACAGGGAGCCTGTGCATTTTCATGTTCGAAAATAAAAACATGCGTTCCTGCGGGAATCGCCACGGAATCCAAAATGCCGTCTTTCCCCACAACTCCGACGGAAATTTTCTCTTCTCCGGACAAGCGGAACACCTGCGTCCCCGGCTCGGCACGCACGATGAAAAACGGGCGGGAAACCGCCGCGGAATCCGCTTCTGCAAAGGCCTCAACGGGAATGGCCATGCAAAGCGCGAACAGCGAAAATGCCCCCAAGAGCCAAGGAATGAACAAAAATTTCTGTAAACGAGTTAAAAAAGACATCTAAAAAGGGGAAAATATGAGCAGGGTTTGTTTCCTGCCATAACACAGCTTTTGACCATGGAAGTCAAGCACGCGATTGTGAAAGCATGCGCCTCCGAGGGCCTCGGAAAGGGAAAGCAAATCGCCCGACATGGGCACAAAAAAATCCGAAAGGCAGGGGCCTTTCGGATTTGTCGAAAAACGGGGAAATTATTCTCCGTCGTCGCCGATTGCATCGACCGGGCAGGAACCCTTTGCCTCTTCGCAGAGTGCGATTTCTTCGTCCGTCGTCGGTTGCTTGATGACAATCGTCACGCCGTTGTCGTCGTCACGGGCAAAGAAGTCGGGTGCCATTTCACGACAAACGTCGCAATCGATGCACTGGTTATCAACATAGAATTTACCGGGGACGCAGCCCTCGTTTTTGTCTTCGATATTTGCCATAGGAGTTTCATAATGCGCGACTTTCCCATCATTTGTCAAAACTAAAGCGGCTGACATGCCCCGTAGAAAAGTCACGCCGGAGCCCCCCCGAATCCCGAATGTCTTACGACGAGCTTGCACCAAGTGTCGGCATCGAGCAGCAAGTGCGTCAGGGAGTGACATTTTGTCGCAACGATAAAAAAGACGGCGTACGAGACCGACCGTTCGCCCTGCGTCGATTTCCGTTTTCCTTTCTTGAAGCCCCCGACGGCTTGCGCTAATCTTTCGCGCATGGCTAATAATATTTCCGGTTCGCAAGGTCGCTACGCAGCTCGCGGCGTCTCCTCCTCCAAAGATGAAGTTCACGCAGTCGTCGATAAAATCGATAAGGGGCTCTTCCCCGGCGCGTTCTGCAAAATCACGGAAGACTTCCTCACCGGCAATCCCGAGCTCTGCAACTGCACGCACTCCGACGGCTCCGGCACTAAGTCGCTACTCGCCTATATGTATTGGAAAGAAACCGGCGACGCCTCCGTCTATCGCGGCATCGCCCAGGACAGCATCGTCATGAACATCGACGACCTGCTCTGCATCGGTGTCACCGGCAACACGATCATTTCCTCGACCATCAACCGTAACGCCAAATCCATCCCCGGCGAAGTGCTCGCCCAACTCATCGGCGGAACGGAAGAATTCCTGCAGATGCTCCGCGACTACGGCGTTGACATCCGCTCCGGCGGCGGGGAAACGGCCGACGTCGGCGACCTCACGCCGACCTGCACCGTGGACTCCTGCGCCACCGCCGTCCTCCCGCGCAACCGCGTTGTCGATGCCGCGCGCATCCGCCCCGGTCTCGCCATCGTTTCGCTGGCCTCCTCCGGCACCTGCGCCTATGAGCCGATCGAAAACTCCGGAATCGCCTCCAACGGACTCACCTCGGCACGCCACGAAATGCTTTCCAAATACTACGCGGAAACCTATCCGGAAACCTTTGACAAGCGCATCGACCCGCAATTCGTTTACTGCGGCCCCTACAAGATGACCGACGCACTCCCGGGCTCGACGCTCACTGTCGGGAAAGCCCTGCTCTCGCCGACGCGCACTTACGCGCCCTTCGTCCTCCGCCTGCTCAAAGAACTTCCCGTCGAACGCGTTTACGGTTTGATTCACTGCTCGGGCGGTGCTATGACCAAGTGCATCCGCTTCGGCTCCAACGTCCACTTCATCAAGGACAATCTCCTTCCCGTCCCGCCGATCTTCAAGGCCATCCGCGAAGCGAGCAAGACGGACGCCGCCGAAATGCACCGCGTTTACAACATGGGCCAGCGCCTCGAAATCTACGTCGAAGAAAACGATGTCCCCGCCGTTCGCCAGATTGCGGACTCCCTCGGCATCGTTTCCCAGGTTGTCGGCCGCACCGAAGCCTCGAAAAAGGCGGACGGCGCGAACCACATCACGCTCAGGACCGCCGACGGCGAAATCGTGGAATACTAAGTTTCTTCGAAACAATTCCGAATCGCGAATCCCGAATTTCGAATGCTTGCCGAAATCTTTCCGGCAGAAATCATTCG
>JAZRTJ010000011.1:0-6519 GCA_045651925.1 Candidatus Spyradenecus sp.
CCCCTAGGGGGCGTCATAGGGGAGGATTCTTCTTCGACAACTCAAAGTCTTGCTTCCAATCCCCAACCTTGTAGTCTCTCTGTAACCTTAGAAGTGTAACCTATGTCTGACTCTAAAGTGTTACCTATGTCTGACTGAGCCTAGCTTTTCTTTAAGCTTTAAACATTAAGCTCTAAGCTCTCTCTCCCGCCCAGGGCTCTCGCTATTCGAGAGGGGGAGTTTTGACGACGGAGCAACGGATGTTTTCGACCGAATCGGGAGTCACGTCTTCCGGCAACTCGATTTCCACCGGGAAAATTTCATTTGCCCATTTTCCGTCGTTACCGTAAGGCAAAAACTCCAACTCGCCTTCGCGGAGGTGGTTGAAATGAATCGAGCAGGACGACGGCGCCAATCTAAATAGCCGATTCTCGTTATCGTTCAAAGGAATGTATTTGGATACAAGAACGCTTCCGTCGGCGCTCAGGCAGTCGATGCGCAGCCGATAGACGGGGATTCTTTCAAAGACCATACGACGAAATGACTCTTCAGGGAAAATCGTCGAAAGATTGTAGCACTCCGGTCGCAGAGGTTCACCCAATCTGTTTATTTGGAGAAACACCCCCGGGAACGCTCGCATCGCGTCCTTGGTACGCCATTCCCTTAAACCGAATCCTAAGGTTTTGATGATTTTTTTGCAGCGCCACAGAGTCCCCCACGACCAGGTCCTCCTGATTTTAACGCTCAAAACGCCCTCACGATTCGCCTTCCGCCACCCGAATTCCTCGTATTCCCAAAGCCGGACATACTCGTCGTAAATCCAAAGGAGAAAATCGGCGACCTCTTGAGTCGTTCTCGGCTTCTTGTAGCCCTCAAGAGCCTGCCCCTTAATCGTTATCGAATTGATGATACACTTTTCCAGCATAGCACAGCCGGCCCCGAAGATTCCGAAAACAACGGCGGCAAGCAATCCGACTCTGAACCATACTGACATTTTCGAGAACATCATAACGCCGGAAAGTCTTTCGGCAAAAGCCTAAACGCTCCTTATCCGGAAGACGGAAACCGCCATCCGAGACAAAAGCTTAAAATCTCCTATCGGTCTTCCCGATTTCCGATTTGAGCGAATCGACTTCTTCGCGCAAGCGACGGACTTCTTCGAGAATTTGCCGATTCAAAGCCATGTTTTCCTTCCCGAACTCGTCTTCCGGCACTTCCTGCTTCGGCTGAGATTCCGCAACCGCCGTACACATCACCCCGATGAAAAGATTCAAAACCGTATAAGTCGCAATCACGATAAACGGCACAAACATCAGCCACGCATACGGGAACTGCTCCATCACCGGGCGCACGATCCCCATCGACCAACTTTCCAAAGTCATAATCTGAAAGAGGCTGTACATCGACTTGCCGATACTTCCGAACCAATCCGGAAACGCCGCGCCGAAAAGATTCGTCGCAATCACACTGCAAATGTAGAAAAAAATTGCCAGCAACAAACTGATCCAACCGATGCTCGGCACCGACTTAAAAAGCGATTCCGTAATCACCTTCAGGCGCGGAATACGGGAAAACAGGCGCGCCACACGCAACACGCGGAGCGAACGCAACGCCGAAAACGCCCCGTTCCCCGGAACCAGGGCAATCGCCACCACCAGAAAGTCGAACACGTTCCAGCCCGACTTGAAAAAGCGCGGACCGTCCGCAATCAGCTTCAACACGATCTCAATCGTGAAAATCACGATAAACGCCGTATCGACGATTCGGCTGATGTGCCCGAACGCGACATTCCAAGACGGACTCGTATCCAAGCCCAACTGCACCGCGTTGATAATAATACACGCGAGCACAAAGTTCTGAACGTTTTTTGAATAAACGACGTTCCCCAAAAACGTCCTTAAAAGATAGAGCGTTTTCATCATTGATAAGAAGCACTTGGGCAAAAAACAAACGTCTTTAAAACTAAGATTCGGTTTGGCTCGGCGGAGGATGTATCTTGTCCATCAAACTGCGGCAACGTTTGAGCGCCCAGGTATTAGCTCGAGGGTCTTCAAGTACATGATTGGCCCAATATTCAGCATCTTCAACTGCGCCAATCCGAAAAAGCATCTCGGCATAATTGGCACGCACATAGGCACTTTTCAGATCCATAGAAACGGCCTGTGCCAATACAACTGCAGCCGAAAAATATTCCCCCAGTTCCTCATACGCACGCCCAAGCAAATTCAAAGCCTCAGCTGAAACGGAAAGTGTTAAAGACGCCTCTAAATGCTCCGCCATTCTTTTATAATCCGGCTGTTTCTTAGAAAATTCTTTCTGAGCCGCTTCAAACTCGGGATTTGCACACCCTTCCTTGAAAAAGACAACAGCACAGTCATGCTTTAATAAGTTTATTGCAATCGGAGTTCCCGGCATTTCCGCCGCTTTCAGAGCCGCCACCCCTCTCGGAAAACTTTCTTTTTGGGGAACGGGAAGCGCCTTAAATTGCTCGGCCGTCAACGTCAGTCCTCGCTCAGCAAGCACCTTGGAAATAATCTCTGCAAACGGTTCTCCGCCTGCCGCGGAAATCCACAACTCAGCAAGTGTCTTCGACGAAAACTCCGCGACGGCCTCTTTCCGCAAATCAAATCCGTCAAAACGCCAAGTCGCCGGAATTGCAATAAATTTTCCCGAGCGCCACATGTCCACACTGCGAGAAGCCTCACCGAAGAGGCACCTAGAGTCCGCCTTTCCAAGCCGCGCAAGAATTTCATAATGTAAAAGCGGATCTTTGCCACAAAAATCAAGAAGCTTTAGCGGAGAACCCCGAAAGTCCATACTCGGAAAATCTCTGAGAATCTTCTTCGGAATTTGCACCGTACAGCTCACACGCTTATCTTTCAAAACCGAAGATTTAAGCACTCTCGCGCCGGAAATCTTTGACTGCCAAGATGCCGTAATAAAACCGTACTCAATTTGGGGACGAAGTTGCTCGAGAGATTCGGGAAGAAGCATACGCGCACTAATCGCGTGACGAACAAATTCCTCGTATGCCTCTAACTCCGCACGAGCCAAAGCCGCTTCTTCGCTTATGGAATCCTGATGCGGCAAGGGAGCAAAAGCCCGGATATAAAAATAATCCGGACTCTCCCCCTCAACAAATTCGCCATTCGCCGTGTTGCAAAGCACGGAAAATGCGCCCGCAACACAAACGGCAACACGGCTAAAAGTCTTCTGCTTCAATAGATTCAATTTTGTATTGAATGTCTTTTTCCGTAACACTGTAATTCGTCTCCCTGTTGCGGGCCTCGGCATCCTTCGCCTTTGCTTTCGGCTTTACACGCCCGCCACGGTTTTTTGTCGCCTGCTTCATCGATTCACGTTCGCGATTGGCAAGGTCTGCAGACTTTGCACTCCACATGCAGACAATTCCAAAGACCGTAGTTCCGGACCGGGGATCTTTGAAATTCCATTTGCGAAGAGGAACAATGCCGGAGATATTCAATCCGTCCGCAATCGCTTCGACTTCCTTATCCAGCTGCGTGTCCGTCACGGATTGGAACGTGCCGTCGCTGAGCGTTTTTTGATTTTGAAGCTTCTGGTTTCTTACGGAAACCGCAACGACTTCTCCCGCAAATTGGCGAATCGCACCATCTGCTTCCAATTTCAAATCGTCATAGGCCGCTTCAAGCGCAATCGGATCATTTCGCGATGTCGAAGATTGCGCATAAGAAAGAATAACTAAGTTACCCTTATTATCCGTTGTCGGCTGGATTCCCATTGACGGATAAAGTTGAGAAATCTTCAAGCTGTGTACCCAGCTGTTGACGGTTCCTCCCTTACGAGGCGGTCCTTTGGGCAAATCATTCGCATTCGAGCCGTTAAGCGCTGCAGCCAAAGCCTTCATCTTATCCGAATAATAGACCACAACCGCAAGCTCGCCCTCCTGCTCAAAAATTTTGGAAGTCACAAGTGCTCCAACCTGCTGCTTGGCAATGCTTTGAATCAAAGACTGAAAAGACTTGCTCCCGACAACTTCTTCTACGACTTCCTCGCCGGCAGGTTCTCCTCCAAGCTCCTCCTCAATTTTCTTCTTCGCTAATGCTTCCAAATGATTCAATACCGTCGGGTCTGCAACCGGAGTTTTCGCAGCGGCCGGACGTGTCCCCGAAGAAAGGCTCTTCTTCATCGTCGAAGAAATCGTCTGCATATAATACTGAACAATCTGCGACTTGGCATCCAACAAGGCTTCCTTAAACGCGATTTGGCGATCCGCCTGGTGGTTGGAGTCTGTCGGAGCAGAAACAATTTTTGCTCGCCCGATTGCGACATAACGCCCGTCATCATTCAAACCGGGATTCCACCCCTTTTTTGCAATAAATTTTTCTGCCGAAGTCCCCGCATTTTTGACAGATGCCGCCAAGGCATCTGCCTCCGCGAGAAACGGAGGTAGCCCTTCCTCTTCTTCCTCCTCAATCGCGACGTTCCGCGATACACTCTCGGACGTTTCCTCCGAATCATAATCCGGCGCCCCCGCATCCTGAGCAAACGCCCAAACAACTCCACTAGCAATTAGAGTTGAAATTAAAAGCAATTTTTTTGTTTCCATAATTCACATACTCCTGTGTTTGTTAAAATTCTAAAAACAGATTACCTTATCTCCGTAACAAAGAGCGCATAGTGGCGCTTTGAGATCTTATGCTTAAACGAGCCGACTTTCTTTACAGCTCCAATAGCCCCGGAAGCAATCTCACGGCTCTCACGCTCCCTCTTCGAACTATGCTCTGTCCGTGTTCTTCCATCTTCACCGGCAGAGATAAACACCTGCTTCACACTCTTCAAATCTTCTGAAAAATCGCTCCCCGAACGGTATTTCATTAGGTCGCGAGCGGCTGCGGTTCTCAATACGTTATCCGCACCAACGGCTCCAGCGTCCTTGACGCTAACAACCGCCGCTAAGTAAAACTTGTCCTCTTCGGCATTGTAAACCGGAGCCACTCCCCCCAACCAAATATCGCGACAATACGCAAGTGAAGCCACCCACGCAGGCGACAGCCTAAGGCTTTCCGTACTCGCCGCAAAATCATCTTTATGCACAGCTTTCGGCAAATTGATGTAACGACAGGCAACGATGTAAAAAATACCGTCACGAATCCAATATCCGCGAATACGAACCTTATCCAAAGCACCGGCGACCGATTTCTCAATGACCGAAAGCATTTCCTTGTCCGAGCCCTCTCCTCCCGACGATCTGCGTAAACGCTGTCGGGAACTAATCTCCGCCCCATTCAGCGCTTCCGTCAAACGCGAAGTCGCCTTGACCAACGCAAGCT
Source organism: Candidatus Spyradenecus sp. (assembly GCA_045651925.1). Lineage (GTDB taxonomy): Bacteria > Verrucomicrobiota > Verrucomicrobiia > Opitutales > UBA953 > Spyradosoma. The sequence continues at coordinate 5,292 of JAZRTJ010000011.1, forward strand.
TGCGAGCCTTCTCAAAATCCGTCGCTGTCGCAAAACCAACACCGACGGCGACACAGCCTTCATCCTTCTCGTAGATATAATTAAAGCCTCCGCCGTAAAGCATCTCTAAGTTGCCGGCCTCTTCCGCCAACGCTTGAATATCCGACGCCAGCCAAGCATGAAGCATGCACGGCACAGACAGGCAAAACAGGAAAATGATTCGTAACATCAGGCTTATTTCCTCTTAGACAAGGCTGCTTTCGTAATAATCGTCGTCATGCACTTCAGAGCCTCATCAATGAGTTTACGGAGATCCTCGACTTTCTCCTCTCCGAGGCAAATTTGCTCGTAAAGAAAAACATCATTCGGGGTCGTGTAGGATCGAAGCTTCCAAGTATTTCCCCTTTTAAATTCATCAACTCGATCGGCGAAACCTAAGCTCTTGAGCACATCGGCAATCAGTTTTCGGATACGCTCCCCTCCCTCCTTGCGATGCTCCACCATCAAAGCTTTTCCCAAAATCACCACGAACTTGAGTTTCTTTGCCTGAATCTGCACTCCATAAGAAAACCCATTATCCTTTTCGTGGTATACCAAAAAATTCAGAAGACTATGTCCTCGCGTGTAGTCTATCCGGTTATTCGAATCCCGTTCATGATCCGAACTCCACCCATTTTTTTTCCAAAGCACCGATGCCCAAAGCTTTTCGAATAAATCTCCGACACGAAGATCCTGATAAACCACAGCATGCTGTTCATCCAAGATTTCAAAAACCTTTGCCTCCGGCGTAAAGCGAGCAGCAACGCGCTCAATCTCTTTCAGTAGAATTTCGACGAACTCGCAATATTTTTTGACGATTTTATCGCCTTGGGCCGGTCGATTCATACTGGCAATAATCTGCTCAAACGACACCTTCTTCCAGTCTTTCGGTAATTCTTCCTTTGCCAGATCCAAAATTGCCCTCGGAGCGAGCAAAAGCTTATAAACCTTCTTCCCGCGAAACTCCGTATCGCCCTCTATTTTTTTCGAATAGTCTTCCAATTGGCGAAGATTCGGCAGCGATTTAAACTTGTTTTCGACGACAACACACTTGTCCTCTCCGGACAGCAACAGGTCAAAATTTTTCTTCTCACGCTCGACCTTCATTCCCGGCTCAAAGAAAAAAAGCCTTCGAAGTTCATCCCACGCCTCTCCATTTTGCCCCAAGCACCACGCAAGAAAATTGCTATGGAACAACTCCTTGTTTCCA
>JAZRTJ010000012.1:0-16428 GCA_045651925.1 Candidatus Spyradenecus sp.
CGTGGAATCCGCGGGACTACTGGAAATCCTCCACGAATTACACTAATTACACGAATCTTGACTATGGCGGTGAGCCGTGACGATGAATGGTAAGCGGCGTTCTCTGCCGCCATTCGTGCAATGGGTGTAATTTGTGGATGATTTCGAAAAACTAAAAATTTTTTCAAAAAAATGCATTTTGGGAAGATTTTGTGAACATTGGTCGCGGGTGTGTTGATACACTTATTCCCGCACGCTCGGGCAAGGGGCTCGAAACGTGCGACGAAACATTCAAAAACCACAAAAATATGAACTCATCAAACTCACGAAAATACGGGCGCTGGCTGCCGTGGCTTGCGGGAACATTTGCTCTCGCCGGCGAAAGCGGAACGGAGTTTGACCCTCCCTCTTGCTTCCTAAACCATGCCATTGTCGTTATTGCTTCCAAGGTTTACGATTCATTCTATGGGCGTGTTTTTGAGAGTCTTTAGGACTGGAGTGATACCTGCTTTGCGGGGATTAAAGATTCGAACAGAAACTACTATAACCTAAAATTTTCCAATGTCTTGGAAGTCAAACTTATTGACGTTTTACAAACCCAACATTAGACGGAATTAAAAAGTCATGAATATTCGATTATCCGTTGTTGTCTTTTTGTGGGTTTCGTTAGCTGCTTATGCGGAGGCTGATACTCCGATTTTTCGGGAGAGCCAGAAAAATATTCTATATATCGCATCCGGCGAAAAATATTGGAGAATCGCAATCGGGCACGGGATGACATCTCAAATAGGAGGGCTTGAAATCAGAGGGGCGAACTACACAGATGAAGATTTATTCAATACGCTCCCAGCGACGCAGGATTCGGAAGCTAAGCAACGTTTCTTTGATGTGGAGAAAAAGCATATCAGGGAAGAATGGAAGCGACTCGGCTTTGACGTTAATCCTCTTGAGTTCTCGCGCGTTCGTTTTATTGGAGGCATTTCCTACCACCTTTCCAAGCCTAAAGAGGAGACATTTTCTATCACCAAGGAAGGCTTCCTGAAAATGTCCGGAGTCTGTTTTTTCTGGAAAGCAGACCGCATTGTTATGACAGAGCAAACCTATGATTTTGTTTATGACGATGAACGGAAGGTCTGGCTTAATGTCACAGACGGGCTAAACGAAGCAATGCCTATTCCGGCGGGAATGAAGGAGCTTGATTGGATTGGTTATGTTATTGACCGGAAGAATGAGTGCTCTGGGATTAACAATCCCACTCCTCCCGGATATGACCCTGAGAGAGCTCGTTCAAGTCTTGAGGAGGCCCGGAAGGGATTAGTGCCTTGGAATCCTTCTTCTGTTGCCAGCGAGCGCATTGGGCGTAGGGAAGAACCGAAATCTCAAACGACGTATCATTGGTTAGCGGGAGGATTTCTTCTTTTGGCTGCCTTGGGAATTCTCCTCCGGTTAAAATTGTTTAGTCACACGCGCTAAAACTTAAAGCGCTGATGACGCAGGTTTATGGGAATGCGAATGTAAATCAGCATTATCCGAGACATCTGCGGAGAAAACCCTCCTCGTTGCAATCCGCGGGAGCTTTTAAAAATCCTCCACGAATTTTGCCTACAGCGATGAGCAGAGAATGGTAAACAGTAAACAGAAAACTGCTCTGCGTACTACTCACCATTCACCGCATAGGAAAAATTATTCCGTGATGTCGGCAAACTTGCCGCCGACGTAGTCGCAGAGCGCTTGCGGGGCGAGTTCGACCTGAAAGCCGCGGCGCCCGGCGCTGACGACCAGGGTGTCGAAGAGAATCGCCGTTTCGTCGAAAACCGTCGGGAAAGCCTTCTTCATGCCGATCGGCGAGCATCCGCCGTGGATGTAGCCCGTGAACGGAAGCAAATCGCGCTGCTTGAGCATCTCGATGCTTTTTTCGCCGACGGCCTTAGCGGCTTTTTTCAGGTGGAGCGTTGCGTTGACGGGGATGGCAAAGACGTAATGTGCGCGGGAGGCCCCGACGGTGACCAGCGTTTTAAAAACGTGAAACGGGTCCTGATTGAGGGCGGCGGCCACGGAAACACCGTCCGTCAGTTCCGGATCGTATTCGTGAGTCGAAAACGGAATGGCGGCGACTTCGAGCAGGCGCATGACATTGGTTTTTACCATTGGGGAAAGAGAAATTCATCGGGAACGGAGACGCAAGTTTTTTGAAAAATATTCTCGCGATACCGGGCAAAGGCGATAACGTTGGAGGCATGCGAAACCTGCTTCCCGCCCTGACTTGCCTGCTTTTCTCGTTGGTGATTCCGCTCGTGGCTGCGCCGAAGGACAAGCGTTCCGAGCCCGCCATCGTACCGGTGCCGAATGCCTGCTCCGTGCAGTCGGGAAAGTTTGTTTTTAAGCCGACGACGCAGATTGTCGCCGCTTCGCCGGAAGCCGTTGGCGTTGCCCGTTATTTTCAAAAGGAAATCGAGCGTGCTACGGGCATGAAACTGCCGATCGAGAAGGGCGGAATCAACAATGCCGTGATTCTGCGCCTGAAGCCCTCGGAAAAAATGCACGACGAAGGCTACAAGCTCGAAGTCGCTGGGACGCGTATCACGATTCTTGCGAAAACACCGGCGGGGCTTTTTTACGGATTGCAGACGGTGCGTCAGCTCATGCCGCCCGAAATTTATCGCCGAAAAGCGACGAAAGAAAAAATCGAATGGAGCCTCCCTTGCGTGAAAATCGTCGATGCCCCGCGTTTCAAATGGCGCGGCGTGCATTTGGATTGCGGACGCCATTTTTATTCGAAGAACGAGCTCAAAAAAATCATCGACGCGCTGTCGTGGCATAAAATCAATCGCTTTCACTGGCACCTGACGGAAGATCAGGGCTGGCGCATCGAAATCAAGAAATACCCGAAGCTGACCAAAATCGGGGCGTGGCGCTCGAATCTACTCGTGAACGAATGCCCGGATGCCGAACCGCGCGGGCATTATCCGCTCGAAAAGAGTGATTCGCCTTTCTGGGATGCCAAAGGCCGATACGGCGGTTTTTATTCGCAGACCGACGTCAAAGAAATCGTCGCCTATGCGGCCGAACGCTTTATCACGATCGTTCCCGAGATCGAAATCCCTGGGCATTCGACGGCGGCGCTGCTCGCGTATCCGGAATTTTCCTGCGACGGGCGTCCTCCCGGAGGCCTGCCGCTCAAGGGCGGGGTTTTCGGCAAGGTGTATTGTCCGGGCAAGGAAGAAACCTTCAAGTTCCTTACGGGCATTCTCGACGAAGTGACCAAGCTTTTCCCGAGCGAATATATCCACATCGGCGGGGACGAATGTCCGAAAGGCGCTTGGAAAAATTGTCCGGATTGCCAAAAGCGCATTAAGACCGAAAAGCTGGTCGCCGAAGGCAAGCGTACGGCGGAAGATAAGTTGCAGAGCTACACGATTGCGCGCATTCAGAAGTTTTTGGAAAAGAAGGGCCGCAAGATTATCGCTTGGGACGAAATCACCGAAGGCGGCATTCCCAAGGGCTGCACTGTCATGCACTGGCGGGAATATACGGATGCGAAAATTGCGCCGAACGAGGGCGAGAATCTCATCGTCGCGACGCGTCCGTCGTGTTATTACAATTGGGGCTATGACAAGGCGGACCGCAAATTCCTGTTTTCGCAGGGCGGGATTATGCCGATGAAACAGGCTTATGATTTTGAGCCGATTCCGCGGGGCCTTCCGCCGAAGCTCGAAAAGCATGTCCTCGGAGCGCAGGCTTGCTTCTGGGGCGAAAAAGCCCCGAACGCGCAGATTGTCGAATTCCACTTTTTCCCGCGTATGAGCGCGATGAGCGAGGCGACATGGAGCCGCAAGGAAGACCGCAATTGGGCGGATTTCCAACGCCGAGTCGAAGCTCAGCAGGCGCGCTACAAGGCCGCGGGAATCAATGCTCGCCCGACCCGGATTCCCGAAAACTACAAGCCCTACAAAAAATACAGAAAAAACTGAGAGCGATAACGCTTTCAGGTATATGTGTTACGAAAGAAACTGTTTGGCGACGGACGCGGCATTGCTGCTTGCCCGACTCGGTGTCGGCGGAATGATGTTGCTCCACGGAATCGGAAAACTTACCGGCGGAATCGTCTGGCTGGAGCAATTGCTTCAGCTTAACGGGATGCCGGCTTTTTTGGCCTACGGGGTTTATCTCGGCGAAATCGTTGCGCCGCTGATGCTGATTGTCGGCTTCGCGGTGCGCCCGGCGGCGTTTATCCTGCTCGTGAATATGGTTTTCGCGGTCGGGCTGACGCATGCGGACGACTTGTGGCTGCTTTCTCCGCAGGGCGGGTGGATGCTCGAAGTGCAGGGGCTGTACATGCTCTTTGCCGTCATGCTCATGCTCGCCGGCGGCGGACGTTTCTCCGTCCCGTGCCCGCTCTGCCGTTTCTTCGGCAAGAAGACCTGCAAGGCCGATGACGGGGAGAAAGACGATTAAGCCGGAAATACTTCGGACAAAGGCGGGAGTCTCGGGATTCCCGCCTTTTTTCGGAGCGAAATCCGCGAATCGGTCCCGAATCGTTTTCGTCGCTTCCTCCTTGCTTTCCGCTTGCCTGCGTGAGGCCTTATTCATACATTCTGCCTCGAAAATTTAACTCTAATAAACGAAATTATGGCATCTATCAAAGGCACTGAAACCGAAAAGAACCTCCTCAAAGCATTTGCCGGCGAGTCCCAGGCACGCATGCGCTACACGTACTATGCGAGCAAGGCGAAAAAGGACGGATTCGTCCAAATCGCGGATATTTTTGAGGAAACTGCAAATCAGGAAAAGGAACACGCCAAGCGCTTCTTCAAGTTCCTCGAAGGCGGCTGTCTCGAAATCACGGCGTCGTTCCCGGCGGGAGTTATCGGTTCGACGGAAGAAAATCTGGCGGCCGCGGCCGGCGGAGAAAACGAGGAATGGACGGAACTGTATCCGGCGTTTGCGGACGTCGCGGAAAAGGAAGGCTTCCCGGTAATCGCCGAAGTATTCCGCAATGTCTCCGTTGCCGAAAAACAGCACGAAAAGCGTTTCCGCGAGCTCTGCGAAAATATCCGCAAGGGCGAAGTCTTTAAGAAAAACGGCAAGGTCTGGTGGCGCTGCCGCAACTGCGGTTTCATCTACGAAGCCGCCGAAGCTCCTATTACCTGTCCGGCTTGCGATCACCCGCAGGCGCACTTTGAAGTGCTCGCCGAAAACTGGTAATCCCTTCCGGCTTGCCGCGATAAAACGTCTCCGCAGCGCTTGCGGGGGCGTTTTTGTTTTTTACTTTCCCGAGCCTCCCGAGTATCTTTTTGCCCAACTTTACGATGCCGAAAATCCGAATTCTATCCGACAATGTCGCCAATCAAATCGCCGCCGGCGAAGTGGTGGAGCGTCCCGTGTCCGTGATTAAGGAATTGCTGGAAAACGCCATCGACGCGGGAGCGACCCGCATCGGCATCGAATTCCGCAACGGCGGGCGCAACTTCATGTCCATCGAGGACAACGGTGTCGGGATGAGGCGCGACGAAGCCCTGATGGCGCTTGAGCGACACGCGACGAGCAAAATCCGGGCGACCGAAGATTTAGACACGATTCAGACCTTCGGTTTTCGCGGGGAAGCGCTTCCGTCCATCGCTTCCGTCTCGCAGTTTACGCTCAGGACGCGCACGGCGGATTCGCCGCTCGGGACGGAAATTTTCGTCAGCGGCGGAAAATATGTTCACTGCCGGGACGTCGGGATGGCACCGGGCACGAAAATCGAAGTCGCGAGTCTCTTTGCCAATGTGCCCGCACGTCTGAAATTTCTGAAATCGGAAAACACGGAGGCGGCTCACATCACGCGTACAATCCGCCTTTACGCCGTCGCCCATCCGAAAATCGCCTTTACGCTTTGGGAAAACGGACGCGAGATTTTCCGCTCGCCCGCAAATCTCGATATGATCGACCGCGTTGCCGCGATTTGGGGACGCCAGCTCGCCGACGATCTGATGCCGCTTATCCCTGCGGAGGCGTTCGGTATGAAGGTTTCGGGCCTCATCGGCAAGCCCGGCGTGAGCCGCAGCTCCCGTCAGGAAATGGTGACGATCGTCAACGGCCGACCGGTGGACAATCGCACGATGGCGTATTCGCTGGTCGAGAGCTATCACACGCTGATTCCGCGCGGACGCTATCCGTTGGCGTTTTTGTTTTTGGAAATCGATCCGCACGCCGTCGATGTCAATGTCCACCCGGCTAAGCGCGAAATCCGTTTCCGCGACGAATCCCGCGTGCGTAATTTTTTGATTAATACGGTCTTGGGAACGCTTTCTCCGCAGGAAGCCGAGGTCCCCGTATCCGCGCGTCCGATTCCCGCAACGTCGTTTAGAGCGGAGCCGAATCCGCCGCCTCCGCCGGAACCTCGGATTCCGGTCCGTGATCACGCTGTCGGGCCGGTCGCTCGCGGAAGCGCCCTGACGATGCCGACCCGTTCCGCCGAGGCTGCTCCGCGTCCGGCATCCGTGCCGTCTCCAGCCCCGAAACCGCCGGTGCCTGCGAAGCTTCCTGAAAAAGTATCCGCTGTTCCCGCGTTCCGCCAATGGCGCTTTTTCGGCAAGCTTGCGGGTGAAAATATCGCCGTTTTCCAAGCGGGCGAAGGGTTGCTTCTGCTGAATATCCGCTTTGCGCGGGAGCGCATTGCCTTCGAACGCGTGCTTGAGCGTTTCCGGACGGCCGCGCCGGTTTCCCAGCAATTGCTGATTCCCGAGCCCCTGGAATTTGATCCGATTCAGGCTGATGCGCTCAACCGCAATTTGCCGACGCTCAACGCCGCGGGCTTTGAAATTGAGGAATTCGGGCGTAACTTCTTCCGTGTCAATGCCGTGCCGGATTGGCTGGATGCGGGGGCTGACGTCGCCGCCTGCGTGCGCGATCTCGTGGCGCGCATTGCCCGCCTGCCGGCCGATTTTTCCCGAGCCAATGTTGCTCACGAAACCCTGGCGCGCCTTGCGGGGGCTCACGCGTCTTCCGCCTCCGAAAATTTCGATGCGGAGAAAATCGGCCTTTTGTTGGGTGAGCTTTTTGCGTGCTCTCAGCCGAATGTGTCGCCGAACGGCCAGAAAATTTTTGTCGAAATCTCACATCAGGAAATCTCCCGTAAATTCGGATTACTCTAACGTCCTATGAATATTGAAGTTTTAAAAAACGTCTGCACCGACTATCGCCTGCTCGACAGCGGGAATAAGCGAAAGCTGGAGCAATTCGGGCCGGTCCGGATTATCCGCAGCGAGCCGAAGGCCTGGTGGAAGCCGTCGCTGCCGGATGCGGAGTGGCGCGCTGCCGTTGCCGTTCACGAAGACGAAACTTCGCGTGAAGGGGCTTGGCGTTTTCGCGGACGCGCTCCGGAGCCTTGGACTTTGAAATTCCGCGACGCCTTTTCCCTGCAGTTGCGCTTCATGGATCGCTCGAAGCAAATCGGAATTTTCCCCGAGCAGTCGCCGCATTGGGACTTTATTTTGAATAATCCCGTTCCCGCGGGAAAAACGAAGAAGCTCCTGAATCTTTTCGGCTACACGGGGGCGGCCTCGCTCGCGGCTGCACGTGCCGGATGGCAGGTTACGCACGTCGATGCGTCGAAACCCGCTGTCGCCTGGGGGCGCCGCAATCAGGAAATCTCCGGACTCGAAAAAGCGCCGATTCGCTGGATTCTCGAGGACGCCGTAAAGTTTTGCCAGCGGGAAGTGCGCCGCGGAAACACTTACGAAGCGATCCTGCTCGATCCGCCGGCTTTCGGACGCGGCCCGGGCGGGGAGCTCTGGAAAGTCGAACGCGATTTGCCGCCTCTGCTTGAACTCTGCCGTCAGCTGCTTTCTCCGCAGGCTTCGCTTGTCATTTTGACGCTTTACACGATTGACGCGTCGTCGCTGCTTTGCAAAAACCTGATCGAGTCCATGACGGCGGACATCGCGGGCGGGAAGGTCGAATGCGGTGAATTGGTGACGCTTGAGTCGTCGCCTGCCGCGCGCCCGCTTCCGCTGTCCCTCTGGGCGAAGTGGACCCGCTAAGGAATTTTACTCGAAAAAACACGCTTACAAATTGCTCCCATGCCGAATTTTTATCCCGTTAATGTTCTGAAGACCCTCGATGCCGGCGCACGCTTCTCCGGAGTTTTTATCCTGAAAAAGTGTGCGGTTAAGACGGCGAAAAACGGCTCGTCCTTTTACTCGCTTGAGCTCGGCGACAAGACGGGAAGTTTTTCCTGCAATGTTTTTTCGGATAACCTTATCGGCAATGTCCTGCGCGGTATCAGCGAAGGCGCGATTGTCCGTGCGGCGGGAACGGTGGATTTTTATCAGGGCCGTTTTTCGCCCAAACCCGATTCGCTTGAAGCAGTTTCCGCGGAAATCGTCGAGCGCGACGGACTGGCGGAGGCGCTCGTCGAATCGTCTCCGGAGGATTTTGACGGACTTTGCGAGGAGTTGAACGCGCACATCGAAGCGATTTCGCATGCGGGATTGCGCGCCGTGACGCGTTCCGCCATCGAGGAAATTTACGGCGTATTCGTGAATTCCTCCGCCGCGATTTCGATGCACCATGCTTACCGCCACGGTCTGTTGGAGCATTCCTGCCATCTTGCCCGCGCTGCCCGCGCGCTCCTGCCGCTCTACCCGCAGGTCGATCCGAGTCTCGCGATTGCGGGAGCGCTTTTGCACGATATCGGAAAAACCGTCGAATACACGCAGGGCCTTTCCACGCGCAAAACGCGGGCGGGGGTTTTGCAGGGCCATGTCGTGCTCGGCTATCGCATTGTTCGCAAACACGGTTTGAAGAATCATCTTCCCGAAGCGCTTTTGGAGCGCTTGGAACACATTGTGCTGAGCCATCAGGGCGAGTTGGAGTGGGGAGCTGCCGCGCTGGCCGCTACGCCCGAAGCGGTCTTTGTTTCGCTCGTCGATAATCTCGACGCCAAGCTCGGGATGGTGCAGAACGCCCTGCGCAATGCCGTGCCCGGTGGGGAGGAATTTTCCGAGTTTATGCCCGGGCTGAAAACCTCGCTCTTACTTACGCCGCCTTACGGCGATTCCGACGCGCAGTAGCCGTCCGACGCATTTTCTTAGAGAAGAACCAGGCACGGGGACGCTTCCTCGTTGCTATGTGTACTGCTGTTTCCTTTAAAACCAAAGATCATTATTTCGGACGTAATCTGGATTTGGAATATTCCTATCGCGAGAGCGTTACCGTAACGCCGAGGCGCTTCCCGCTTCACTTCCACCGCCTTCCCGCGATGACGAAGCATTTTGCGATGATCGGCGTCGCCTATGTCGCGGACGATTATCCGCTTTATTACGATGCCACCAACGAGGCGGGGCTCAGCATGGCGGGATTGAATTTTCCCGAAAATGCCGAATGGCGCCCCTACGTCGCCGGCAAAGACAATGTCACTCCCTTCGAACTGATTCCCTGGATTCTCGGGCAATGCTCGACGCTTGAGGAGGCGCGAGAAAAGCTGGAGCGCATCAATCCCTTGGACGAAGCTTTTTCCGAAAACCTTCCGCTTTCGCCCCTGCATTGGCTGATTGCCGACGCGAAAAAATCGGCAGTCATCGAAATCACCCGCGGCGGTTTAACCTTGATCGACAATCCCGTCGGTGTATTGACGAATAATCCGCCGTTCCGTTTCCAGATGTTGCGCCTTGCCGATTTCATGCAGCTTTCGTGTCACCCCGCGAAAAATACGTTTGCGGAAAATCTCCCGCTCAGCGCCTATAGCCGCGGGATGGGAGCCATCGGTTTGCCCGGAGACTGTTCGTCGGCATCTCGCTTCGTACGGGCGACGTTTACCAAGTTCAATTCCGTTTGCGGGAGTTCGGAGACCGACAGCGTTGCCCAGTTTTTCCACATTCTGGCTTCCGTCGAACAGGTTCGCGGTTGCGTCCGCCTCGAAAACGGGAAATGCGAAATGACGCTTTATTCCTCCTGCTGCAACACCCGGACCGGCGTGTTTTATTACAAAACCTACGGGAATAGCCGCATCAGCGCCGTGGACATGCACCGCGAGGAACTCGAGGGCGACATGCTCGTAAGCTATCCGCTGCGCCGGGAAGGCGACATTTTTACCGTCAACTGAACATTCCTCGGGATTCGCCGATAGCCGCAATTCGGAAGGTGATTCGCCGCGCCTTCCGAATTTGTCCCGGGCAAGTTTTAATTGGTCTTGTCGCGTTCCCGCGAAAAGCACAAAATCTCCCTCAATTATGAGCAAAACAGTTCTACTCGTTATTCGTGACGGTTGGGGAGCCAACCACAACGCCGCGCAGGATAAATTCAATGCGCTCAAAATCGCGAACATTCCGTTCTCGAACAAACTTTCCGCCGAATGGCCGCGCACGGAAGTCGCCGCCCACGGTCCCGCCGTCGGTTTGCCCGAAGGAATCATGGGTAACTCCGAAGTCGGACACCAAAACATCGGTGCCGGTCGTATCGTTCCGCAGGAAATTATGCGTATCGACCTCGGACTGACCGACGAGGGCATGAAAAACAATGCCGTGCTTCAGGCCGCTTTTGACAACGCGAAAAATTCCACGCTCCACCTTATGGGGCTTGCGAGTGCTGCCGGCGTTCACTCGACGCTTCCGCATCTCTACGGTTTGATCCGCGGCGCAAAGGCTGCCGGCGTGCAAAACGTTTGCATCCACGCGTTTATGGATGGCCGCGATAGCCCTCCGACCAGCGGCGTCGGCTTCATTAAGGAAATTGAAGACGAATGCGCAAAAATCGGGCTCGGCAAAATCGCGACGGTCTCCGGCCGTTTCTGGGCAATGGACCGCGACAACCGCTGGAACCGCGTCGAAAAGGCTTACAACTGCCTCGTCGGCGGAGATGCTCTCACGGCGGAATCCGCCACTGCCGCCGTTGAATGGTACTACAACAATCCGTCGAGCGATTCCGAGCAGGGCGACGAATTCGTGCTTCCGACCCGCGTCGTTGAAAACGGCGTTCCCGTCGGCTCGATCAAGGATGGCGACAGCGTCATCTTCTTTAACTTCCGCGGAGACCGTCCGCGCGAACTCACTCACGCATTCATCGACGATACTTTCGAAGGGTTCCCGCGCGCGAAGAAGCTCGATATTTACTACGCGACGATGACCGAGTATCAGAAGGGCCTTTGCCCGAATGTCGTGTTCCCGAAGCCGGAACCGATGAAAAACATCCTCGGTGATTGGATTGCCCAGCAGGGGCTCACACAGTTCCGCACGGCGGAAACCGAAAAGTTCCCGCACGTTACCTTCTTCTTTAACGACTACCGCGACGAACCGTTCCCGGGCGAAGAACGCGGACTTATTCCGTCCCCGAAGGAAGTCGCCACCTACGACCAGAAGCCGGAAATGTCGGCGGAAGGCGTTTGCGAATCCACGATTAACGCACTCCGCTCCGGTAAGTACGCGCTCATCGTGACGAATTTTGCGAATCCGGACATGGTTGGTCACACCGGGAAGCAGCCCGCAATTATCAAGGCGGTTGAAACGGTGGACAAGTGTCTCGAACGCATTTGTGCCGTCGCCGACGAATGCGGTGTCGATATGCTCATCACGGCGGACCACGGAAACGTCGATGAAATGTACGACGAAGCTACGAAGGGCCCGCACACGCAACACACGCTCAATCCGGTCGAAGTCGTGCTCTACGGCAAAGATGTCAAGAACGTGAAGCTGCGTCAGACGGGCGGGGCTCTCGGAGATATCGCTCCGACCTTACTCGACATGATGGGCCTGCCCACGCCGCCGGAAATGACGGGTAAGTCGCTTATCGAGAAATAAGGCATAGATTAAGGCAACCTCTGGGAATTCATTTTTCAGAGGAAGCATTACGAAAAGAGCGTCTCGGGTGTAGCGAGACGCTCTTTTTTTTATCGTGAAGCTTTCTCCTCTTGGTCGGATGGGAAGAGGGCTTAAAGAGAGTGGCGCTACGCGCTTCGGGGACGATTCCGTGGAGCTGTTATCCTATGTTGTGCGCCTCCGGCGCACGCCTCAACTTCGCTGCCGCTGGTGTTTTCACTTATACGTTATCCGCTATCACTTCCGCCGCAGGAGCTTGCTTGATGCTCGACGCTTAGCGCTTGTTACCGATGTCTGGAACGTTTTTTGTGGAACTTCGTCGTTGACTGCGTGTAATTGAAATATGATTATTGAGCCTTCATTTTTTTTGAAACATTACAATCTACATGGCGAATTCTGAAGGTCTCATCGAATTAGAAGGTAAAATCGTGGCCGTGCTTCCGGGCACGATGTTCCGCATTGAACTCCCGAACAAACACGTGGTGCTCGGTCACATCTCGGGCAAGCTGCGTAAAAACTTTATCAAGATTTTTGTCGGTGACACCGTGCGTGTCGAAATGGATCCGAAAGACATTACGCAGGCGCGCATTACGTACCGCCTTCGCAGCTCGGCTCCGAAACCGCTCGGCGCAGCTCCCGCCGCCCGCCCGGCTCCCCGCCGCCGCTAAAGTCGCTTTGGTGCCTGTCGCTTGACGATAGGCAAAGAGCTTAAGCGTATCGCTTTCCGTTGAGCGTAAACTCCAGATGCGTTTGGAGTTTACGCTCTGTTTTTATCCGTAAAAGAAAATCCGTTTACATTTCCTTGCGGGAAAATGTGCGAAGTAGCTTCTCGTTGTTGCGCGGGAAGGGGTTTTTCTTTTTAATGAACCCTTAATTTTAGAATTATGCCGGATATTTCGCTCATTCGTAATTTTTGTATCATCGCGCACGTTGACCACGGGAAGACGACGCTCTCCGATCGTTTGCTCGAACAGACGCAGACGGTTGAACTGCGCCAAATGAAGAACCAGTTGCTCGACGCGATGGACTTGGAGCGCGAAAAGGGCATTACCATTAAGAGTCACCCGGTTTCGATGCAATACCTGGCGAAGGACGGCAAGACCTACCTGCTGAACCTGATTGATACGCCCGGTCACGTCGATTTTTCCTACGAAGTGTCCCGCTCGCTGGCTTCCTGTGAAGGCGCCTGCCTGCTGATTGACGCATCGCAGGGCGTGGAAGCGCAGACCGTGGCGAATGCGACTCTGGCGATGCAACAGAACCTCGAAATCATTCCGGTGATTAACAAGGTGGACCTGCCGAGTGCGCAGCCGGATCACGCGAAAAAGCAGGTCGAAGACGTTTTAGCGATTCCTGCGGACGACGCGGTCTTGGCCTCCGGAAAATCCGGAATCGGGATTACGGAAATCCTCGAAGCGGTCGTTACACGCGTTCCTCCGCCGCGTTGGTCGGATTATCCCGCCGCCCGCGCACTGATTTTTGACTCCAAATTCGACACCTACAAGGGCGTGATTTCTTACGTCCGCGTTTTCTCGGGCACCTTCAAGGCCGGCGACACGATTTCGCTGATGGCGACCGGCGCGAAGAGCCAAATCAAGGAAGTCGGCATTTTCTCTCCGAAAATGAAACAGGCGGATGTGCTCGAACCCGGTATGGTCGGTTACATCGTCACGAACATTCGTGATGTTTCCGAAGTGAAAATCGGGGATACGATGACGCACGCAAACGGTCCCGCGAAGGATCCGGTGCCGGGCTTTAAGGAGGTGCGTCCGATGGTCTTCAGCGGTATTTATCCCTTGGACACGACGGACTACGAAAAACTCAAGGCGGGGATTGCCAAGCTCGCAATTAACGACGCGGCGCTGACCTATGTCGCGGAAAGCTCCGTTGCGCTCGGCTTCGGTTTCCGTTGCGGCTTCCTCGGGCTCCTCCACATGGAAATTATCCAGGAACGCCTGCGCCGAGAATACGATCTGGACATCCTTTCGACCTACCCGAGCGTTATCTACAAGGTGTATTCCAACGGCGGCAAGCTGACCTACGTCGATAACCCGACGCTCATGCCCGATGCCGCAGAAATCGAACGTATGGAAGAACCGACGATTCGCGCGCACATCCACATCCCAGGAACGAGCATCGGCGATATGCTGACGCTCATTCAGGAAAAGCGCGGCATTTGCGATCACATCGACACGATTGACGAGCAGCGCGTCATGCTTTCTTGCGTGCTTCCGCTCAACGAAATCCTCGTCGATTTCAACGACCGCATGAAATCCATTACGCGCGGATATGGCTCGATGGACTACGAATTGGGCGATTACGTCGAAAGCAAGCTCGTGAAGCTCGACATCCTCGTCAACGGCGAGGCGGTCGATGCGTTTTCGAGTATCGTTCACGAAACGAAGGCGGAATCCAACGGACGCAAACTCTGTGAGCGCCTCAAAGACCTGCTTCCGCGCCAGCTCTTCAAGGTGGCGATCCAAGCGGCTGTCGGCGGTAAGATTATCGCTCGCGAAACGCTCGGTTCCGTCGGCAAGGACGTTTTGGCCAAGTGCTACGGCGGCGACATCACGCGTAAACGCAAGCTCCTCGACAAGCAAAAGGAAGGTAAAAAGCGCATGAAGCAAATCGGCAAGGTCTCGATTCCGCAGGACGCCTTTATCAAAATCCTCAAAAACGAAGGCTAATCCGGTACACCCAGATGCGACCCTCGGGCGGCAGACGAAATTTTCGTTTGCCGCCCGACGCGTTTTTTCCGTGATGCCTCAATGAAAAAAAGAACACTGAAAATGGATGCGGGGCAAAGTGCGCCCGCCAATAAGTGACGAAGACCCTTTTATTGGTCGGGAGATAATGATTGTGTAAAATTTTATTTGACGGAATTTGTTTTGTGTAGTTATTGTGTCTTTAAAACTTAACTTAAGGATTGAAGATGCGAGAGACACAACAAAAACACTTCGGGAAGTGGATATTGCGTTCGACGCTGGCGTTTGCGGGGATTGCGGGTGCAATTTGGGCTTTGGCGGGTATCGGGGAAAATGATGCCGATAAGGACGGTTGGATATTGGAAGGTGGTCGTTGGGGACCACAGGAGTTAGCGGCGGCGGGAAGAGCGATGTTGCAGTTCCGTTCAATTTTGTTTGCTCCGAACGCACCTGTGGGGATTTGTCATGGGGTGAAGCAAGCAGTGATGCAAATTTGTTTCTAAGTGCATGTGCATTTGGAATTTGTTTTGAAAAAACATTCTAATTCTCCAATGCGATATTGTTTTAAGCTAACATGTGAACATTGCGGAAATGGGCTCGTACGGTTTCGTTCAATCGGTGGTTCCTACGACTCATATCTAACGACTGTTTTTGTGTCTAGGGAAGAAATAGAATCGTTCTTGAAAGATCTTTATAAAATAGAAGCTGACTCAGAGAATAACCAATTAAAATCGTTTGGCTTATTTGAACGGCTTTTCTTTCGCTTAAGAGGAATTGTCTTTATTCGTGAAATTAAAAGATTTATTCACCCAAAATATGATAAATCTCTTTGGTTGTATATTGCGAGAGACCGATCCTCTAAATTGTTTTTTTATGTTCGAAGCAAGTGGTTCCATCGTGAAAAGACATTTTTTTCAGACTATGATTCAACAAAAAAAGTGTTTGAAGTGCTAAAAGAAGGTTTGGGTTGAATGCTAAATCTACTTTGCGAGATACTAGAGCGCTCGACGTCCCGCAACGGCACGACGCAGAACGCCAACTTCGGCTACAATTCCCGTTCGGAACTTACTTCCGCGACGCTCGGGAACGACGAGTATGACTACGCATTCGACCATATAGGGAATAGAAACATCGCTTCCGAAGTGGGAACGGAAAGCGCGTATTCCACAAATAATCTCGACCAATACACGGAAATCTCCTTGGGAGAGGCGACGGCTTCGCCGCTTCAATACGACGCGGACGGGAACATGACTTCGGTTCAGACTTCGACGGGAACGTGGAGCATCACCTACAACGCGGAAAATCGTCCGGTACGCTTTGAGAATGCAGCAACGCAAACGATCGTGGAATGTGCTTACGACTCGCAAGGCCGCCGCTTCGAAAAGAAGGTGACGGTTGCGGGAATAACGACGCTGCATCACCGTTACATCTATCGCGGCTACTTGCAAATCGCGGCGCTCGATTTAACGCGTTCGGCGCATCCGGCGCTGTGGTCCGTCACTTGGGACCCGTCGCACCCGGTTGCTACGCGTCCGCTCGCGATTCAAAAAGACGGGACGTGGTTCACCTACGGCTACGACCTGACGAAAAACATCTGCGAGGTCTTCGGCCCCGCCGGCTATATCCGCACGGCGTATGCCTACGCGCCCTTCGGCGCGGTCTCCGCTTCCGGTGACGTTACCCAACCCTTCCAATGGTCGTCCGAAGTTTACGATTCCGAACTCAACCTCGTTTACTACAACTACCGCCACTACTCGCCTTCGCTCGGCCGCTTCCTCTCCCGCGACCCCATCGAAGAACAAGGCGGCCTCAATCTGTATGCGTTTGTCGGGAATAATCCAGAAATATTTTTTGATGATAAAGGGCGTTGGGCGAGTGGACTTTTTACCCCTTCGCAGTTGCAAGGGATTTCAAAATGTATCCCGCTTTGCAATGGAATTCCCTATGAC